>NZ_JABDWD010000030.1:0-63478 GCF_019685115.1 Rhizobium sp. NZLR11
TTCAGGCTTCCTGGTTGTGAGAAACTCCAATGTAGTCTCCATGGAGAAACTCCCGTTCTTCATCCATGGAAACCTCGATCACAGATCAGGCGGCAGAGGGCAATGTGGGGACGGAACACCCGTTACGGAGATCCGCATGCGGCTTCATGACGACACGCCGTGCCAAGGAACTTGTTCCCTTTAAAGGGCTTTTTGTAGTTCCGGCAGAATCTCGAACAAGTCACCCACAAGTCCGTAGTCGGCAACTTGGAAGATCGGTGCTTCCTCGTCCTTGTTTATTGCGACGATCACTTTGGAATCCTTCATGCCAGCAAGATGCTGGATGGCACCCGAGATACCGACCGCGACGTAGAGCTGGGGAGCGACGACTTTGCCAGTCTGTCCGACCTGCCAGTCGTTCGGAGCGTAACCTGCATCGACGGCAGCGCGGGACGCACCGACTGCCGCGCCGAGTTTGTCGGCAACAGGTAGGATAACGTCCTTGAATTTTTCGGCGGAACCAAGGGCTCGGCCGCCTGCGATAACGACTTTAGCGGTGTTGAGGTCGGGTCGGTCCGATGTGGCGATCGACGTGGATACCGAGCTTGAAAGATCGGAAGAAAAGGCTGCCGTCGAAACAGATTCGACGGCAGCAGCTGGGCCCTGGGAGGCCGGGGAAAAAGAGGAGCTTCGAACCGTGATCACCTTTTTGGCGTCGGTTGACTGAACCGTCTGGATGGCGTTACCGGCATAGATAGGTCGCTTGAAGGTGTCGGCGGAGACGATTTCGATGATTTCCGAGATCTGTTGGACGTCGAGGAGAGCTGCGACGCGCGGCAGGACGTTCTTGCCGGTCGAGGTCGCAGCGGCAATGATCGTGTCGTAGCTGCCAGCTAGCGAGACAATAAGGTCGGCGAGAGGTTCCGCGAGATTGTCGACGAACTCCTCGCTTTCGGCGAGCAGAACCTTGGACACGCCGCTGAGCCTGGAAGCGGCATCAGCGACCGGCGATGCCGCCTTCCCGGCGACAAGGACGTGTATTTCCTTAGCGATTTTAGAAGCTGCCGTCAGCGCCTTTGAGGTCTGGTCGGAAAGGCTGACATTGTCGTGATCAGCTAGAAGAAGAATGGCCATTGTCGTAATTCCTTTCTCGAACCTTAAAGTACGCCGGCTTCGTGTCTGAGCTTGTCGACCAGTTCGGCGACCGACTTAACTTTGACGCCGGCCTTGCGGGCCAATGGCTCCTCGGTCTTTAGAACCTTTAGCCGCGGCGTGGTGTCGACGCCGAAATCAGCCGGGCTCTTCTTGTCGAGCGGCTTCTTCTTCGCCTTCATAATGTTCGGCAGCGAGGCATAACGCGGTTCGTTGAGCCGAAGGTCCGAGGTGATGACCGCCGGCAGCTTTATCTCGATCGTCTGCAGGCCGCCGTCGACCTCGCGGGTGACGGTCGCTTTGCCATCACCGATCTCGATCTTCGAGGCGAAGGTCGCTTGGGCAATTCCCATCAATGCCGCCACCATCTGGCCGGTTTGGTTGCTGTCGTCATCGATCGCCTGCTTGCCGACGATGATCAGCCCCGGCTGTTCGGCATCGGCGACAGCCTTCAAGATCTTGGCAACGGTGAGCGGCTCGACCTGATCATCTGTCTCGACTAGGATCGCCCGGTCGGCACCCATGGCAAGGGCGGTCCTCAGCGTCTCTTCGGCCTTGGCCGGACCGATCGAGACGACCACCACTTCCTCGGCCTTGCCGGCTTCCTTCAGCCGCAGCGCCTCTTCCACCGAGATCTCGTCGAACGGGTTCATCGACATCTTGACGTTCGAAAGCTCAACACCTGTACCATCCGGCCTAACGCGGATCTTCACGTTGTAATCGACCACCCGTTTCACCGGAACGAGAACTTTCATGTATGTCTCCATGCCAAAAGCTCGGCCTGTTGCCGACTGCGCGCTCGAGACGAGCAAGCGATACTAATTAGTACAAAGACATTCCGATGAGTACAATACAGTTTCAAAGTTTTTTTATGTGCGGGGTAGGAATTCGCATTTAAGCGTACGCGGCAGTGAACGCCGGGTCCCATCCTACGGCCTCGCCATCACCCCAAAAATAAAAAAGGCGAGTTCTATTGCGTGGCCGCCGCCCGATCTATCTATCGAGGCAGAACGCGGGCGTCCCTACCGTTCCACGCCAACCAGACCTTACCGCCACCGGAAACGTGAGCGGGTGAAGCTTCGTTTACTGGCTTCAACACACTGATGAGGTTTGACTGGCCAGGCAGGCGCACCATGATGTTCTCGCCTTGTCCGTGGTAGTTTATTTCTTCCACCAACCCCTCAATCGAATTCTCGTAGTCTACAGGCCTGCTGTCGAACAGTCGGATCCATTCCGGGCGTATGGAGTAAGTAACGTTGCCGTCGAATTCTCCATTGCCGAAAAAATCGCCCAGGTGCTGGATCGCGACCTTTCCGCCTTTCGCCACTCCTTCAAGAAAGTTCGTTCGGCCAATGAAGTCCGCAACGAACCGTGACGCTGGGCGCTCGTAGAGATCGCTGGCGGAGCCAATTTGCTCGATCTTGCCTGCTCGCATAAGCGCGATACGATCTGCCATGACCAAGGCTTCTTTTGATCGTGAGTGACCACCACGAAAGTAAGGCCCATCTCATGCTGAAGGCGTTTGAGCTCAAGCTGCATTGCCTCACGAAGTTTCTTATCAAGGGCACCAGAGGCTCGTCCAACAAGAGAACGCGGGGCCGCATGACCAAAGCACGAGCCAGTGCAACACGCTGTCTTTGCCCCCCAGACAGCTGGTTCGGTTTCCGGCGAGCCATTGGCGTGAGATGTGTCGTCTCCAAGATGGCCCCTACCCGATCTTTTATCTCTCTCTCGGGAATCTTGGCCATCTCCAGCCCGTAGCGCACGTTCTGCTCGACGCTCATGTGCGGAAAGAGCGCGTAGCTCTGAAACATCATGTTGACCGGCCGATGCCTAGCGGCAACCTTCGTCATGTCCCGCCCATCGAGGAGGACTTCGCCGGAAGTGGGGTCTACGAAGCCCGCGATGACGCGCAGCAGGGACGACTTTCCACACCCGGAAGGTCCTAGAAGCGCGAAAAACTCGCCTTCTCTGAAATCGACTGAGACATGGTCGATTGCTGTATAGGTGCCGTACTTCAAGACGTTGTTGTTGAGCTGAATGACAGTAGGAACGGTTATGGTTCTTCGAAGGCCCCCTTATTGAAGCGTTGGGCGAGGAAAACCAGCAGGAAGCTGATGACCAATGTGACGGCAGCGAGTGCGTTGATGTCTGGCTTGATGCCGAAACGCAGCATCGAGTAAATATGCATCGGTAACGTTTCCGAGGCTCCCGAAGAGCCAGCCGTAAACGAGGCGATCATGTATTCGTCGAATGAAAGCGTGAACGAAAGCAGCGCGCCTGCGACGACGCCCGGCAGGATTAGCGGTAGCCTGATCCGTCGGAAGGTTGTCAGTTTGTCAGCGCCAAGATCGGTAGACGCTTCCAGCAAGGAATTGTCGAAGCCATCCAGCCGCGCCCTTACGACCGAAGTCACGAATGCGATGCAGAAAACTACATGCGAAATGATGATTGTGTGCAACCCTAGCGCCATATTCAGCAAGACAAAAAACTTAGGAGCGAGATCGCAAGGACTATATCGGGGATGACCATCGGAGTGAGCAACAAGCCATCAAGCAACGACGACGGTTTCATTCGCTCGACCCCGAGAGCAAGCATCGTACCGATGACAGTCGAAAGAACAGCCGTGGTGCCGCCGACTATCAACGTGTTGATCAACGGCCGGATAATGTTTTGATCACCCGCGAGTTTCACATACCATTTCAAAGTGACGCCACCCCACGCGGTGGGAAGCCCGGAAGCATTGAAGCTCAACACAACAAGCACGAGGATCGGCACGTACAAAAAAACAGCGTGCACAGAAAATGTAGTTTCAGAAGAGTGTTCCGCTTACGCAACGCCTTCCTCCTCGATGTTTCGAACGCGCTGCTGGATCCGACCCTGAATGGCTAGCAGGGCTAGCATGATGGTGATCAGGACAAGGGCTAGGGCCGATCCGAAGGGCCAGTCCCGAGCCGCGGTGAACTGGTCCTGGATTAGGTTTCCTACCATCTTCATGCGCCCACCGCCCAAGAGCTGGGGGGTGACGAAATTCCCGATGGACAAAACGAATACGAACACTCCGCCAGCCACGATCCCCGGCATCGTCAATGGCAAGGTAATTCGGGTGAGCGTCTTCAAGAGGCACCGAGATCCTCACTGGCTTCGGTCAACTCCGGATTGAGACGTTGGATGGAAGCGTAAATCGTCAGGATGACGAATGGGAGATAGCTGTAGACAAGGCCAACGATAATTGCGCCCTCGGTGTACAGCATATTTAGTGGCTGATCGATCAGTCCGGAGGACAGCAATCCCTGGTTGATGATGCCTGTGCGATTCAACATCACGATCCATGCGTAGGTCCGGATCAAGTAATTGCTCCAGAAAGGAAGGATCACCATAAACAAAAGCGGCATCTGCCATCTTTTCTTTGTCCGCGAAATTGCCACCGCAGCGGGGTATCCGATCAACAACGCAAAAATCGATGCCTCGAGCGCAATGCGAGCTGACCTGAGAAATATCTCCATCCGGGCGGCGGCATTCCGCCGGAATCGATCCGTTTAGTCCCCTGCGTACGCTGCCAGACCGTTTTTATACTGGCGAGAAGCTTTTTCGGACGCGCCAGGCAGATTAGTTGGGAAAGCCGGAATGTCAACACTTTTTGAGGTGCCCAAGGTGCGGCATTCAAGTAGCAATCCGGCGCGGCCCGCGGAGAGAACGCGGGTTCGATCGCTTTCGATGCTTGCTTTAAGCTCGTTCGATGCTACAAATAATACCAATAGGTATCTTTGAGAACTAGCGCGTACCGCGTTTTGGCGTATTGAGAATGTCGAGGGAACCCACTTCGGACATGGAGAAATCGACGTAATGAGCGTTCACTTCGAGTTGAAAAACTCTATCGGAATAGTAACGCTTGATAGGCCAGGCAAGCTGAACGCGCTCGATATCGGCGCGTTTCGACAAATCGACGAGATCGTTAGGCGAGCCAACGAGGAGCTGCTATGTCGAGGCTTGATTTTTGCCGCGGCCCCCGGGCGGGCATTCAGCGCAGGTGCGGATATCAATGACCTCTGCGGAATGACACCGGAAGAAGCCACAGAGCGTGCGACCTACCGCCGCGGCGTGTTTCACAACATCAGCGTTGCAAGGATACCCTCGATTGCGGTTGTGGACGGACTTGCGATGGGCGGGGGCGTCGAGCTGGCGCTGGCTTGCACATTCCGCCTTGCCACCAATAGCGCGGAATTTTCAATGCCGGAAATTAAGCTCGGTCTTTTGCCAGGTGCCGGAGCCACGCAAAGACTGCCCCGTCTCGTCGGTCTTTCGCGCGCATTGGATATGATGCTTACCGCACGAAAAGTCGGCGCTAAGGAGGCGCTCCAGATAGGTTTGGTCGACCGGATCGTAGAGCAACCCGTTGATGAAGCATTGGCGTTCGCCGCACTCTGGGTGCGTTTCAGCCGTACCGCGATCTCCGGGATAATCACAGCTGGCGGCTATTCCGAACTGCCCCTCGAGGACGGATTGGCCAAGGAAGGAGCAGAGCTTGCTAAACTGAGCACCTCACCCGACGGAATTGAAGGGGTGGCCGCGTTCCTGGAAAAGCGTCCGCCGGTTTTCAATCGATGACGCCCTCACTGCGTCGCGCGACAAGAGGCTCTCGGCGGTGCGATTGACGCGCGGCAATACGCTTGGATCGGCAAGCTTGCACGCCGGTCAAATATTGTCACGATACATGAATAGGTAATCAAAATGAGCGGTACACAGTCGCTGGCCACCCTAACGCGGTAATCGATGGCGCTCGCGTCGAGCGCATTCCGAAATGCGGAATGAACGTGAGACAGCGCGGCAAATAATTCGAACCACCCGATCCAATTCATTTTTGTTGAGCTGGAGAATCTGGATGAACGGAGCCCAAATCCAAGACGCCGCGAGCAAAGTCGCTTCCGAGATGCTCGGCGCAACGAAGACACAACTTTGGACCGGAATATGATGCTTTCAAGGTTGCGGGCAAAGTCTTCATGATGGCGACCGACGTGCCCCGTGACAAAATCGTGACTGCAAAGTGCGATCCTGAGCGTTCCAGGATGCTCCGCGAACGTTTTTCCTAGTGTCACACCTGGTTAACACATGAACTAGATTGGATCGCCGAGGGGAAAGGGATCGACTGCGATCTCGTCCAGAACGTCGTCAAGGAAGCTTACAAGCTCGTCGTACCAAATCTTTCCCGAGCGAAGCGACCGTGGGGCATTCAATCCGTACAACAAAAGCGGCGCGCAAATCACTCCCAAAGGTTGAGCCTGGAGCGAGTGAACAGAAAAAGGACTGCATCTGTCGAGCAGCCCTGATTATTGCATAACCATGCAGATCAGCCGTGGCCAACCACGGCTTTAATTTCGAGAAACTCTGTGAAGCCGTGTTCACCGCATTCGCGACCGTTACCCGATTGGCGATAGCCGCCGAACGGAGCCTTAGGATCGAAGTCAGGGGAATTCACGAAAACCGAACCAGCACGCAGTTCGCGCGAAAGCTGGCAGACTTTGTCCATATCCTTACCTGTGACGTGAGCTGCCAAGCCATAAACGGTGTCATTGGCCATCCGCGCGGCGTCTTCGAGGTCCTCGTAGCCGCTGATTGTCAGAACCGGGCCAAATATTTCCTCGCGATAGATCTTCGTGTCCGACTTTACATCGGAGAAAATCGTAGGCTTGACGAAGTAGCCGGCATCAATACCATCAGGCCGTCCGACACCTCCGGCTGCGAGCTTTGCACCTTGGTCGATACCAGACTGGATGTAAGCCTGCACGCTCTTGAATTGGCCCGCGTTCATGACGGGGCCGAGCGTTGTCTTCGGATCGCTAGGCGGTCCCGAAACATATCCGTTGGCAACCTTTGCTGCGATGTTCGTCGCCTCTTCAAGGCGGCTGCGAGGTACCAGCAGTCGCGTTCCCGCGTCGCATGCCTGACCGTTCAGGAAGAAGCAGTTGCCGACGGCGTTTTCAACCGCAGTATTGAAATCGGCGTCTTCCAAGAGGATATTCGCCGATTTGCCGCCAAGCTCGTTGACCACGCGCTTGATCGTGTCGGCGGCCGATTTGGCGATTTGGATACCCGCCCGAGTCGACCCGGTGAAAGAGACCATATCGATGTCGGGATGCTGAGAAATCGCTTCGCCCACAACGCGGCCATCTCCGTTGACAAGGTTGAACACGCCGGGTGGAACTCCGGCCTCGTCAAGGATCTCAGCGGCAATGATGGCGTCGAGCGGCGTAAGCTGGCTGGGCTTGAGCACCATTGTGCAGCCTGTTGCCAAAGCCGGTAGGATTTTCGTGAAGATCTGACCGATCGGAAAATTCCAGGGAGTGATCATCCCAACGACACCGATCGGCTCCTTGTAAATCGTGGTCGTTCCCAGCTTTTCGGCAAAAGAGTAGCTCCGGAGGATCTCGATTGTCTCGCGAGTATGCAGCTTACACCAGTCCAGGAGGAAGCCTGAACTTACGGAGATCGGCATTCCGACTTCCTGCGTAACCGTCGAGGAGATATCGGCTTCGCGCTTGACGAACACAGCATGTATCTTCTGGAGTAGTTCGATACGGTCTTCGACTGTCGTCTTCGAATATGTCGAGAAGGCCCGTCGTGCTGCCTTCACAGCCCGGTCGATATCTTCCGTGCAACCCATCGCGACCGTCGCGTAGACCTTTTCGGTGGCGGGATCGATCAAATCGCAGGTGTTTTTAGAAGCGGGCTCGACCCACTTGCCGTCGATGTAGAATTTGCTCGAGTGTTCCATGTTTTTCCTCTTGCCCATTGGCGATCTGCGCTCGCCGCACTCCCGACCTACGGGCAGCCTCAATATACTGCTGCGTATTAGTATATTCTCGTGAGTAGAATGTCTAGACCCGCGGCGATTTAGAACGCGCGGTATCTTCCGCGGCGAATTTCGGTAGGTCGAAGGCCGTCACCGCCGGAAGCTCACCGACGAACAACTCCACGTCCACCAGACAGGATTGTGCGACCGTGGCCTGCGAAAGCTTCGAGGCAGGCGCGTCGATGGTCACCACATTCGGGTTGCCGTGCTTCTCGAGACTGTTAGTGAGCGCCCAGTCCGTGGGATCGAACCATGCACCTGTCGCGATTATCGCTACCCCATCCAAAAGGTCGCCACTTAGCTGAGCGGATGCCAGGCACGCGCCACGATCATTGAACACCCTGACGACATCGCCGTCGGCTATACCGCGGGCAATCGCGTCTTTTGGATTGAGAAGGATAGGTTCCCGGCCCATTACCTTGCCTGACCGACTGTGCGGGGAGTGGTCGAGCTGGCTATGAAGCCGTCGACTTGGCTCTTGGCTCAGCAGGTGCAGAGGAAAGCGGGCGGTCTTCTGCGATCCGAGCCACTCCAGCGGCTCCAGCCATGTAGCTTGCCCTGGGCAGTCGTCGTAGCCGAAGCTGGCGATCCGCTCGGAATATAGTTCGATTCGTCCCGAAGGCGTCTTAAGGGGATGCCGTTCAGGATCCGCCCTGAACCGTTCAAACATGATCGTAGGCTTGTTGGGAGTTTGAATTTCTAGCCGCCCTGCTTCCCAGAATTCGCAAAAGCCCGGCAGCGCGACCAGGGTGGTGTTTCTCTGCCGAAAATCCTCGTAGATATTCTCCAGCCACTCTTCGGCCGTGCGTCCTTCCGTAAACTCGCCCTCCTTTCCCATGCACCGGGTTATGCCACCGAAGATGTCGAAATCGGATTTTGCGTCCGCCAGTGGCTCCTGCAGCTTTCGCATGGCGACCATTTGCCCCTCACGGGACGCGAAACCGATGTCATTTCGCTCAAGCGTCGTACTGGCCGGCAGAACAATGTCCGCTGCTTTCGCGCTGCTTGTCCAAAACTGTTCGTGTACGATGATCGTTTCCGGCTTTCGCCAGGCGGAGATGAATCGATTGAGATCCTGGTGGTGGTGGTAGGGGTTTCCCCCGGCCCAGTAGACGAGCCGGATATCCGGATACTCGTACGTTCCGCCATCGTAGTCGAAACGAGCTCCGGGTTCCAACAGCGCGTCGGCAATCCGCGCCACCGGGATGAACTGTTCGACCGGGTTCGAACCCTGGGACAATCTCGGTCCCGATAGCCTCAGCTCGCTGGATCCGACCGAATTCAAGGTACCGTATCCTATGCCGAATCCGCCGCCGGGCTGACCAATCTGACCGATATGGGAGGCAAGCGTCACGATCGCCCAGTAGGCTTGTTCACCGTGGCTCTGGCGTTGAAGGGACCAGGATGCATTGATCATCGTTAAGGAACGACCCATGTCGCGGGCAAGCTCGATGATCCTGTGGGCGGGCACGCCTGTGATCGCCGATGCCCATTCCGGCGTCTTGGACTGGCCGTCCTTTTCGCCCAGGACGTAGCGCTTTACCTGCTCACCTCCCACACAGTAGCGAGAGAGAAATTTCCGGTCGTCCAAATTTTCCGAAATCAAGACATGGAGAAGGGCCAGTATCAACGCGACGTCGCTGCCCGGGCGGATCGGCAGCCATTCCGCCGCGCCATCTATGTCCTGCTTCAGCGGAGAAATGTTGACAAAGCGAACTCCCCTGGCTCTCATTTGGTCTAGCGCTTCCCGGACCCTATGCCGACTCGGGCCGCCAGCTGTCATCTGTGTGTTTCGAAGAGGAATCCCCCCGAAGGCAACAAATAGTTCGTTATGTGCCGCAAGAGTGTTCCAGTCCGTGTGCTGATCCAGCAATTCCTCCATGGGTGCCGCAATGTGCGGCATGATCACGGAACCTGCGCCGAAGCTGTAGGAATCCCTGCCTTTAACGTAGCCGCCAATAGCGTTTAGAAAGCGATGAATCTGGCTTTGAGCGTGGTGGAAGCGGCCCGCGCTTCCCCATCCGTACGACCCGCCAAATATGGAATTGTTACCGTGTGTAGTTATGACGCGGTTCAGTTCCCCGGCTACCAGCTCGAACGCTTCATCCCATGGCACCTCGACGAACCGATCGCTACCGCGCCGCTCGCGTCTCGCTCCAGCTCCCTCGCGTAGCCAGCTTTCCCGAAACGACGGACGGCGCACTCGAAGCGCTTGGACTTCCTCCGACAGCTGATCGAGTCCGATCGGACTGGGATTGCCATCGCCTTCCCAGGCTATCAGGCTAGGTTTCCCTGCTGCATCCCTGGAAATCCGGTGCATGCCCCAGTGTCCGAGAGCGAACTCGGGCGCTTGTGAGCCCGAGTGAGAATTTTGCTTCGACATATGCATTCCAAGAGTTAGGTGCCTGAGGTACCGACAGCGAGCACCAAAAAGCGGACAGAGCGGCGCCCACACCGGGCAGCGCATTACAGGTACTCTCCAGACGATGATTATACCGCCCAGTACGACACCTTACATGGACGTTAGTCTCAGTCAATCGGCCGCGTCATGTTTGTGGAGGGATTTCCTTTTCAAAAAAACCGTTTATGCGAGCAAACTCCGAACCTATGTGTTCGCCTGAGAAGTCATCGACAGGACACAGGGGTCAACCCCGAAAGCGCTCGACGCTAGTCGCCGAACACGTACGATCAGCGTTGATCCGGATCGTGAGCTGCGCCGCGCATGAAGCCCGCCCCCGAACAGCGAGGGCGGAATATCGTCTTCTTGCAGGTGAATGCATCCATCCCACAGCCAATTGCCTAGTCTGAAGGTTTGTGCGAATTGAATGCTGCATCAGCAGCATGCGACGACTTGTCGTAGGCGTAGGACGTTTCGGAGAAAAAGGAAGCTCAGTGCGTATTTCGTCGGCACTCCGTCGTGAGCAACTTGTAGATGCCACCATGGAAATCATGCAGGAGACGGGCGTGCAGTCCGTCACCATGCGCGAGGTCGCCAAACGGGCAAAATCGTCTCTCGCAGCGGTGCATTATTGTTTCCGGGACAAGGACGAACTGGTTCATGCCGCGGTTGAGCGGTGGATCCATGAAATGGTGCCGGACTCAATAAGGTCGGCGGGCAGCGTCGGAGTGCGAGCCGCTGTCAGGGACATTTTGGACGCTTGGTGGGAAGGTCTGGAAAAAGTACCTCAAAATGCCCAGGCACAGTTTGAGCTGTTTCTTTGGGCGGTTCGAACTGGCAGCAGGGTTGGCCAGTCGATGTATCCTCTTTACCTGTCCGCCATTGACTTGGTGCTGAACGAGGCGCAGCAGGCTGCGCGTGAAACCTGCGATTGGGATCTAATAACAATCGCACGATCCCTGCTGGTTATCGTGGACGGTTGCAGTTTTCAGTATTTCAACGATCCCGCGGGTTCGGGCGCAAAGGCTTTGAGCTACGAAATGGCAGAAGCAATCTTCGACAGAGCGCACGTGAAAGTTCGGCTCGATAAATCGCGATAGACCAGCCCGGTGCAGCCAAATAGTTAGCTATCCCCCTTAGTGAGTTGAGGTCTAAGCTTCGAGCGTCCTTTGCAGGCCAGCTTGAACATCGACCGTGGCATCAAAAGGTACGCGGCATTCGATTTGCAGCGCGCTCGGCGGGTTGCGCCTCAGAGCGAGTCCGCGGCCTGCATTCTCGTGCGGATTATTCGGGGCGGTCGTTTTTTATCGGCATACGTTTATATTTAGCTTAGACAGTATGTTTTTCTTGACGAGAGTACGTCTGGCGCACAATCTGTCGCCGCTGGCAACCTGCTAGTTTAAAATAGGATGGGACCGACCGACGGTCCTCGACTGGCAAGAAGCGCCGGGCGCGGTCATTCAACAGTGATAAAACCGATGAATGACCCAAGGGCGCGCACACGTGCAGCAGGCAGCGTGTCGTCCCGCGTGCACGGCGCGCCGCGCCATACAGGGATCGAACTATCGGAGGTATGAAATGAAAATCACTGGAATATCACTTTACGGATTGGAACTGCCTCTCGAGACGCCGCAGGTGCTCTCGCGCGGAAGGGTTTTCGACAGGTTTCACTCAACTTTTGTCCGGATCGATACCGACGAGGGGATCTCAGGTTGGGGCGAGGTTTGCCCTTGGGGCTCCTCGTACCTTCCCGCATTCCCCGGGGGTGTCCGTACCGCTCTGATGGAGATGGCCCCACAGCTCATCGGGCTCGACCCAACCCGGCCGGACGTGATCGTGCGGTTTATGGATCGTATTCTTGCGGGCCACATATACGCCAAGGCGGCAGTCGATTTTGCGATCTACGACATCCTGGGCAAAGCCACAGGGCGGCCGATATATGAGCTCCTCGGGGGGAAGGAGGAAAATGCGGTACCGCGTTTGGCATCCGTCCACCTCGGCTCTTTTGACGAGATGAACTCGGAAATCGAGCGGAAGCGAACGGCGGGATTCCGGAATTTCTCGGTCAAGATGGGCCAAGGCATCGAAAGCGATATCGAGACAATTCGTGCAGTCATGGAGAACAGGAAAAGTGGCGAACTCTTCATATTCGATTCCAACGGTGGATGGAGTCCGCACGAAGCCACCCGCGTCATGAACGCGGTCAGCAATCTCGACACGACGTTCGAGCAACCCTGTTTGACGTACGAAGAATGCCTAGATGTCCGAACCAGGACGCGCCAGCCAATCTCGCTCGATGAATGTATGGTCGAACTCAAAGATTTCGTACGTGCGCTCTCTGATCGCGGATGCGAACTCGTAAGTATTAAGCTAGCTCGCGTTGGCGGACTCACCAAGGCACGGGCAATTCGCGACCTCTGCCTTTCCTACGACATCAACCTCTTCATGATGTGCATGGCTGGTACCGTGGTGAACGATACGGTGGCTGCCCATTTCGCCCAGACAATCCCCGCAAATCGCTTCTGCGGCGCATGGTCATGCCAGGACTACATAACCGTTGACCCCGCCCCCCAACTCGGTGCAAGGACGAAACAGGGTAAGATGCCGCCACCGGATCTACCGGGTCTCGGGGTCGAGCCGGATCTCGAACTGCTCGGCCGACCAATTGCCGTATACAGCTAGGTAAACTACGAGAGCGGCTGGCGGTAACCCGCACGCCGCTCGCGCCTTCAATCCTGAAATCGCTACGCACGGATTCCGCGGAGGCGTTCTGAGCGTCTGCGTAGAAGCTCCACGGTCGTGAGCAATGCGACCGAAATGAGCACGAGAATGGTGGCGGCAGCGAGAATAGCGGGGCTAACCTGTTCGCGCAGACCTCCCCACATCTGGCGGGGGACGGTCACTTGCTGAGGACCGCCTACGAACAGCACCGTCACGACTTCGTCAAATGACGTGGCGAACGCGAACAAGGCCCCAGAGACGACGCCGGGGAGGATCAAGGGCATGACCACTTTGAAGAAAGTCCGAAGCGGTGAGGCTCCCAGACCTGCTGCCGCGCGGGCAAGGGTGTCGTCAAACCCGGTGAGTGTCGCCTTGACGGTTATCACCACAAACGGAACGCCAAGCGCTGTGTGTGCCAGTATGAGCCCCGTATACGTGGACGTGAGCCGCCCACACTCAAAGCCGAGTATCCCGCAGGGATTGGAGTAGAAGAAAAAAAGTCCCGTCGCTACGATGACGACCGGTACGATCATCGGAGCAAGCAGGATGGCAGTGATCGTGCGCCTGAAAGGCATTTCCTGTCGCGCCATGCCGAGCGACGCCAACGTGCCCAGAACGGTGGAAAGGACCGTCGCACATAATCCCACAAAAAAGGAATTCTTCGCGGCGTTCAACCACGTCGAGTTATTCCAGAAATCGTTCAGCCAGTCCCAGCTGAACGGGGCGTCGGGGCGCGCCATCCCGAATTCAGCGAGAAGCTCATACCATCGAAGCGAGAAACCGGCGGGATCGAGCGCGAGCATCTTCTGCGTGAAAGAGAAGTACGGTTCCGCGTTGAAGCTCAGCGGAACTACGACCAGCACTGGGGCCACCAGGAAGAAGAAGATGGCGATGCACATCGCCAGATATGTCCAACGCCAAGTCCTCTCCAAGGCATCGGCGTGCGGCGAAGTCTTCATTTTCGTTTCTCCCGGTAGAGGCCGGCCCGCAGGCGATCAGCCGAGCTTGAGTTTCTCTATCCCCACCAGGCGGTCGTAGAGCCAGTATAGGATCAAGACGCTGACGAGGAGTATGAATGCCAAGGCCGCTGCAAGAGACCAGTTTGATGCTCCGAGATGGTATTGGATCATGTTCGAGATCAACTGCCCGTCAGCCCCACCTACGAGCGCTGGCGTGATGTAATAGCCGACTGCGAGTATGAAGACGAGCAGACAACCCGCGGCGATGCCTGGCATCGTCAGGGGCAGGTAGACCCGTCTAAAAGCCGTCCAGCTGGTCGCCCCGAGGCTGCGGGCGGCACGTACGTAAGCGGGGTTTATCATCCGCATCACGGAGTACAGTGGAAGGATCATCAAAGGAAGCGACACGTGCACCATCACGATGATCGTCCCGACGTTGTTGTAAATCAGTTCGAGCCTTCGATCTGTCTTAACCAGACCTATCGCTACCAAGATATTGTTCACGACACCCTGCCCCTGAAGCAGCACTATCCAGCTTGAGGTCCGCACGAGAAGCGAGGTCCAGAACGGCAGAAGCACAAGGATAAGGAGCACGTTCGCGATCGACGGGCGCACGTTCGCGATGAGGTGAGCGACGGGGAATGCCAGGACGAGGCAGATTAAGGTAACCAGGCCGGACTGCCAGAAGGTCTTAATGAACAGAGCGACATACAGCCGGCGCTCCTCCGGAGCCCGCTCCCAGCCGCCGTCAATGCTTCGCTGTCGATCCAGGGCGATGATGTAGTAATCCGCCGTTTTCGGATTTGCAGCGGCGCGCATGGCGTTCCAGAGACGCGGATCTTCCCAGCGCGCGTCTTTTTCAACGAGCGCTTCCCTATAAGGTGGCTTCAGCGCGTCAGCACCTCTGGCCGCCGAAGTGAACAGCGATCTCGAGCCGGGAAGGACATCGTTTATTCTCGTGCCTGCGGCACCGGCAGTCCGCTCGCGTCGCATCCGGTCAAGATCCGCGGCGAGTGCGCTATAAGCAGCCTCGTCTGGGGCTGCGCCTTCCGTTGTTGCTTCGAACCATGCTTTTAGCTGCGGGGCGCTCGCGGCAAATCCGTCATTGTAAAACGACCTATACAGGACCTGCCCGATCGGGACCACGAATGTGATTATGATGAACAATAAAAGCGGCAAGACGAGTAACAGCGCTCTTCGCCTCGCCCTGCTCCGAGCGTCCGTCAAAGCAGTGCGAAGCAAGCGGCCATCCGCCGTTGTAAGTTCCGTGATCGCGACCATCAGTCATTCCAGTCGTGAATGTGATCCGGCGGACCGCGCGAGCGGTCCGCCGGGCGCTACGTCAATTGGCGGCGAGCCACGCGTTAAAGCGCTCCGTCAACTCGGCTTCGTGATCGGCCCAGAAATCCGAAGATACAGCGAGACCGTTCTTAAGGTTGTCGGGGTTGGTCGGCATATGCGGGCGAATGTCGGTCTTTCCGTCTTTGAAGAAATGGACGAGCGGGACAGCAGACATTCTTGCTGGACCGAATGGAAGTTCCGTTGCCATCGCGGCAAGCTGTTTCGTGTCAGTTGCGAAGGCCAGATACTTCTTAGCTTCTTCGAGATGCGGAGCTCCTTTGGGAATTACGAACATGGCGAAGTCGTAGATCTGCCCGTCCCACACCGTGGTGAAGGGCTTCCCTTCGGAGACTGCGGCGTTGAAGAAGCGATTTGCGGAGCCTGAGGACATCACGACCTCTCCATCTGCCAGCAAGCGTGCTGCCTCGGCGTTCGCCTGGTACCAGATCAAGTCGCCTTTCACTGTGCCGAGCTTTGCGAATGCACGGTCAACGCCTTCTTTGGTATTGAGGACCTTGTAGACGTCCGCCGCGGGAACTCCGTCGGCGATGAGCGCCATTTCGAGTGCGAATTTCGGCTGTTTCCGAAGAGCGCGTTTTCCCGGAAATTTCTTAGTGTCGAAGAAGTCCGCCACGGTCTTCGGACCGTCAGCGAATTTCTTGTTGTCGTAGGCAAAGACCCAGGAATAGACGACTGTCGCTACCCCGCACTCGGTGACAGCGCCTTTCATGAAGTCGTCCTTGGCAGCCGTTCCGTCTGAGCCCGCCGGGAGAATGGCGGGATCGACGGGTTCGAGCAGGCCCTCGTCGCATCCGCGGATCGCATCGGGATACTCGACTTCGACGACGTCGACGGTCACGTTTTTGGCTTCGACCATCGACTTGATCAGCGCTGTCGGGTTATCGGAATCGACCATGCTGGATTTGATCCCGGTCTGCTCCGTGAAGGGCTTGTTGAACGCAGCGACCTGTCCGGCACCGTAGTCGCCGCCCCATGACATCACAACGACATCGGCTCGCGCCGCGGTCGCGATCGACATGATCATCGTGGTGGCAAGTAGGTATTTCTTCATGCTCAGTCCTCCAGTTTTGAGATCGCGGTTCCTGTTTGCGGACGCCTTCTTGGCGCTTCCTTGTGTGTCGTCTGCATCAGCCTGGCACGCGCGCGATTAGACGGGGTCCAGCGCCCGCGCATCCTCCGGATGCCATCCAATCTTGATGCGATCGCCGGGAGAGAGCTTTGTCTGCCCAAGCGTGTTGCGCATCTTCATGATAAAGTTGTCGCTGCCGGCCGCTCTGAGGCGGCAATGTAGAATGTCGCCCATGTAAACAGTCGTTATCACTTCGGCGTCGAGCGCGAGCGCACCGCGCGGCATGAGTTCGGGTTTGAATTCGACCCGCTCGGGACGGATGGAGACAGAGGTCGCTTCCCCTCTTTTGCTGACACCGACCGTAGCCGCGCTGATCCGTTCACCGCTGACGAGACGAATGACCGCCTGACCGTTCTCGACGTCCTCGATGATACCCGGAAGACTGTTGTTCGCGCCGATGAACTGGGCGACGAAGCTGTTCAACGGTCGCTCGTAGATTTCCGAAGGCTTGGCGAGCTGTTGGATCTTGCCGTCGTTGAAGACCGCGATGCGGTCAGACATCGTCAACGCCTCGACCTGGTCATGGGTCACGTAGACTACAGTGATCCCGATCCTTTCGTGGAGGCTCTTGATTTCGAGCTGCATATGTTCGCGCAGATGCTTGTCGAGCGCGCCAAGCGGTTCGTCCATGAGGACAAGGGCCGGATCGAACACTAGCGCGCGGGCAAGGGCGATACGCTGTTGCTGCCCGCCGGAGAGTTGGGCGGGGCGGCGATCGCCGAACGCGCCCATCTTGACCATGTCGAGAGCGTGCCTGACTTGCGTTTCGCGAAGAGATTTAGTCATTCCCCTCACCTCCAGAGGAAATGACAGGTTCTCTGCGACTGTCATGTGCGGAAAGAGCGCATAACTCTGGAACACCATTCCAATTCCGCGCTTGTGTGGGGCGACTGCGTTGATGTCCCGGCCCGAGAGCATGATTTGCCCACTCGTAGCCGTCTCGAACCCAGCCAGCATCATTAGGCACGTTGTCTTGCCCGAGCCGGACGGGCCAAGCATCGTGAGGAATTCGCCTTTCGAAATTGAAAGGTTCAGGTCCTTCACGACCAGTGACGTACCATCATAGCTCTTTTGCACTCGATCGAAGACGACATAACCGTCATGGTTTGGCTCGCGACCGATTTGTGGGCTCGCACCAATTCCCTTAATCCCCACCGACACCGATGACGTGGAATGCACACCCATTCGAAATTCTCCTACCCATTAGTATGCTTGCATTACTTGAGGGTTTTATCAATGGCCTTTCTAGTATAATTTAATTCGTATAAGAATTTTTCCGCGAGGGCGCCGCGGAGTTTTCAGCCGCTTACCTGCGCTTGGGAACATTGAAAATGGAGGATGTAATGGGCGAGAGTTTTGAAAACCCGCATATCGCTTTAGCGATGGGCAAGGTAACCACTCTTGAAATCAATCGGCCGGAGAAGCGAAACGCCGTGAATGCGGCGATGTGGAAATCCCTATTGGCGGCCTGTGATCGGATCGCCAGAAATCCCGAAATGAAAGTTCTTCTCCTCAAAGGACGCGGTCATCATTTCTGTAGTGGTGCAGACATTTCGGAATTTTCCGATGCGTACGGAACGGACGCGTCGGCCGAAAGCTATAATCGCGACTACAGAGCGGTCGAAACGGCCTTGCGCCATCTCGGGGTTCCTGTGATCGGGGAAATACGGGGAGCTTGCTTCGGCGGCGGCCTGGGACTGGCACTTTCGGCCGATTTCCGGTTCTGTGACCGCTCCGCGATGTTTGCGGTGACCGCCTCCAAGCTGGGGATCGCGTATAGCGCGGAAGATACTGCGCGTGTTATCGAGAAGATCGGCCCTGTGCGAGCGAAGGACATGCTATTCTCCGCGAGGACCATCGGCGCCGAAGAGGCGCTCACGTGGAATCTCGTGGACCGCGTTTTCTCAAAGGATGATCTCGAGGCCGGGGTCAGGGACTACGCGGGCACACTCGCTACGCGCTCGAGAGCTTCACTGAGGGCGATAAAGAAGATAGTGAACGCCCTTGTCGAGCCTGACATGGCAGTTTGCGACAACCTGAGGCCGACCTACTCGGAACTCTTCCGAGGTCCTGACATCGTGGAGGGTGCTAGGGCGTTTATGGAAAAGCGCGAGCCGAACTTCGAATAGCCCCATGCAGTGGAAGCTGGGTTGCACTCGCACCTTGCAAACCAAATTCTACTCTACGGGATGACTTTCCCTGGGTTCATGCTGCCCTTCGGATCAAGCGCTGTCTTCAATTTTCTCATCAACGCGATCTTGCCCGGGTCCCCAAATTCGGCAAGCAGCTCAAGCTTGGACCGTCCGATGCCGTATTCAGCGCTAAAAGAGCCGCCCATCCGCGCAGCGAGGCTGTAGATCAGCGGCGAGACCGATTGCTCGAAGTTTTCCTTAAACTCCGCCGGCTGCGCGCTATGAGGCGGGACCACATTGAAGTGGACGTTGCCGTCGCCGACGTGCCCATACACGGACAGGATCGCCTGACTGCAACGCGATTTGACAATGTCGGACGCCTCGGTGATGAAAGCAGCCAGCCGCGAGGTGCGCACGGAAACATCGTGCTTCACCGATCCGCCATTCAGGACCTCGCCTTCCGGTATGTTCTCCCTCAGATGCCAAAAATGGCTACGATGCTCCTCATTTGCCGCAACCGCGCCGTCGATGACCAGTCCATCGGAAATCGCTTCCTCCAGCAAGGCTTCAGCCGCACCCTGGAGGTCGAGCAGATGCGACGATGTGGCAGCTTCGAGCAGTACGTAGTGATCGCTAGGCTCCTCAAGAGGCCTACGGAGGCTTGGCCGCTTGCTGAGAAGCAAATCGAGCGAGCTGTTCGAAACGTATTCGAACGATGTCACCGCGTCTCCGGTAAAGCGCTGCGCGCGATCTAGGAGCGTCGAAAGAACCGAAATTTCGCTAATTGCCAGGAAAGCGGTGACCACGGCTCTCGGCTTGCGAACAAGCTTCAGTGAAGCTCCTGTGATGATCCCGAGCGTCCCCTCGCCCCCAATGAACAATTGCTTCACGTCATAGCCGGCATTGTTCTTACGCAGCGGGTTCAGATCACTCAGAAGGCTGCCGTCCGGCAACACGGCCTCCAACCCAAGAACGAGTTCCCGGGCCATGCCGTATTTTACGACGGCTATCCCGCCCGCATTGGTCGAAAGGTTGCCTCCAATCTGGCAAGAGTGCTGTGACCCGAGACTGAGCGGCAACATAAGGTCATTTTCCGAGGCGACATCATGTAGGTCGCTGAGGATGCAGCCCGCGTCGACGGTCATCGAGAGGTTCCCGGCATCGACCTCCCGAATCTTGTTGAGGCGTTCAAGACTGACGACGACTTCGCTGCCGTCACGGTTCGGCGTGGCGGCGGTACAGTAGCTGGTGTTGCCGCCTTGCGGTACGACAGGAACACCGTGTGCAGCAAGAGTTCGAACGACAAGCTGCACCTCCGCCACTGACCTCGGACGCAGCACAGCCAACGTACGGCCGACATATAGGTGGCGGAAATCAGTCGTATACTTCGAAACGATGTCCTGATCCCAGACAACAATGTCGGCCGGAAGGTTGGAAAGGGCTTTTTCGGCGGAGGTCATCGGTGCTCACTCGGAGGTTATGCGTCGGTTTCGACATTAACGGCGCACCACTCAGGGCACGACGACGAGCTTGCCCACGTGGTTACGCTTGACCAATTCGGTCTGGGCCTGTGCCAGATCCTTCAATTGATAAGTCCTTTCGATGAGCGGCTTCAGTCGACCGGCGGCCACATGATCGATCACTGATTTGAAGGTCTCCGGCGTCGGGCATGTGATCCCGAACAGCTCCAGATCCTTGTATATCAAGTCGCGGAGGTCGATAGACTGGATCGGCCCTGCGATAGCGCCCGCGGTCGAATATCTACCGCCTCGGCATAGCAGCTTCAGACTATCCGTGAAGAACGGGCCGCCCACGACGTCAGCAACAACATGGACAGCCCTCTCGCCTACGAGCTTTTCGATCGCTTCTCGCGGGTTGGGGTTTTCGCGTGCAACGAAGTGGTGTGCGCCAAGAGCCTTCAGGCGTTCCTCCTTCGCCGCTCCGGCAATCGCGATCACGGTGGCTCCGCGGATCAGCGATAGTTGCACCAACGCGGTCCCCACACCGCCTGCAGCACCCGTGACAACCACGGTCTCGCCATCTCCTAGACGCGCGCGGACGAGCATTTCCTCGGCGGTGTCATAGGATGTCGGAAATGTCGCGAGTTCGGCGTCGGTCAGACTCGACTGAATGGTATACGCGTTTTCCGCGGGAACCACCGTGTATTCCGCGAAACCGCCGTCGCGCTCGCCGCCGAGATACGCTACCAGCTGCGCCCGCTCGGGTAGCGAGAGGTCCCGGACTTGGGGATCGACGATCACCCTCTGGCCGATGCGCGATCTGTCGACGGCTCCGCCGACCGCAGCTATCATGCCAACAACAGCTGCACCCTGAATCCGCGGAAAAACGATGGTTTCCTCTTTCCATGTCCCGCTCGTCTCGGCGTCTTTCTTGTTAGGGTCGCCAGCGCCCTTCAATCCGACATCCTCAGAAAGGCTTTCGTTGACATCGCGGTCGTACCAGCGAGTCCTGAGATTGATGTCCGTGTTGTTCATCCCGCAAGCGCCGACCCGAACGAGCACTTCGCCATCCCGTGGCGTAGGCACCGAAACGTCATCCCGGTAACAAAGTTTATCGATCCCGCCGAAGCCGGTGAGGAGGACAGCTCGCATTTTGTCCGGAACAGCCTGTTTTGTGTCCATTGTCGATCTCCTGGTACGTGAGTGCGCCATTGGCGCTATGTAATTTTAAAACGCAGGCGTATTATCGCTGGCTTTGCTGCCAGCGGGGATGAACCCAGTACGGCTCGTTTGACGGGCTAAGCGGTGGTCGCCCGAGGCAAAAATCGGCAGCGCGATCACCGATCATGATTGCTGAGGCATTCAGATTTGAGGTCACCACCACGGGCATAATCGACGCATCTGCAACGCGTAGACCTTCTATCCCACGCACTTTAAGGTCCGGACCGATGACTGCGCTTGGGTCGTCCACCCGGCCCATCTTGCAGGTCCCCGAAATGTGATAGGCGGTGGTGGCCCTCCGGCGGATCCACTCGTCGAGTGCTTCCTTACTCGTTACAGCCTCGCCTGGATCAATTTCAACACCCCGGTATGGATCGAACGCCCGGGAGGCAACAAGTTCGCGGACCAGCGCGATCCCCTCGCGGAATGTCTGCATGTCCCGTTCGTCGGTCAGATAGTTGAAGTGCAACGACGGCGCAGCCCCCGGATCCGCAGAACGGAGAAGGACATCCCCGCGAGCATATGAGGTTTCTGCGGTGCAGTGGATTTGAAATGCCTCGACGGGGTATGGCTTGAAGTTGCCGTGCGAGATACTCAGCGGGAAGAATTCGAACTTGAGGTTCGGCTTTGATATACCCTTCCGGCTGCGCAGATATGCAGTGACCTCGAATTGGTTGCTGGCCGCCACGCCCCCCTTAAAGAGAAACCAATTCATGCCGACAAAAGCCTTTCGCGGCCACTCGGTGCTGCGCTTCAAACTAACTGGTTTCTTGCACGAGAACTGGATCGGCAGATCGAGATGATCCTGGAGATTCGCGCCGACACCCTTCAGGTCATGGACGACAGAAATCCCATGCCTCCGTAGTTCGTCGGCCGGGCCAACGCCGGAAAGCTTGAGGATGTGGGGACTACCAACACCTCCAGCCGAAAGTATGATTTCCCGCCGCGAATGATATACGATCGTCTTGTCCGAGGTTTGGCATTTGACCGCCGTCGCTCGACGTCCTTCGAGTATAATTCTTTCGACGAGTGTTTTTGACGCAATGGTAAGGTTGGGACGCTCGCGCACCGCCGGAGAAAGAAATGCTGCAGCCGCCGAGTTGCGCTGCCCGTCTACAATCGTTTGTTCCGCGATTGCGAAGCCTTCATGCTGCGGTCCGTTTGAGTCGTCCGATATAGGATACCCGATCTCCTTACCAGCAGCCAGAAAAGCGAGGTTCAGCGGGTTTCGTGATTGCGGCCTCGTGACCTTTAAGGGGCCCTTCCTTCCACGATAGCGATCGTCGCCACTCTCTGCTTTTTCCATGCGCATGAAGTACGGCAGAACATCGGCGTATCCCCAACCGCTACAGCCATGCTCATCGCGCCATTCGTCATAATCCTGAGGGTTTCCGCGGGTATAGACCATCCCGTTGATCGCGGAGGAACCACCCAGCACGCGTCCGCGGGGATGGGCGATTGAGCGCCCCCCGAGCCCCGCCTCCGCCGCGGATTCGAATGCCCAGTTATACTTCGTCGATGTCAAGAGCCCGTCAATCGCCAAAGGCATCCTTACCTGCCAAGGGTTCGCGTCCGGGCCGGCTTCAATCAGGAGGACTGTTGAGGCTCTATCCTCGCTCAATCTGGCCGCGAGGGCGCAACCAGCAGATCCACCCCCAACTACGATGAAATCGAACTCCCGATCCATAGCACCGCCACTCCTAACAAAATAAATCCTCCCACCAGAAGCGCAGTCAAGACGCAGAAAAAACCGATGAGTATGTAATTAGCCCATCTAGTATAGTCCGGCCGGGCGCGTCAAGCGATCTGTGGTCCGCTCAACGCCTAAACTCGCCTGCGGCAGCACCTTTGTCCCTTTAGGGTGCCAGTTGATGTGTGACTGCCTTTGAGGCGGAGCGCTGCTTCAAGATGCCCGACAGCCAACCGATCTCCATCTTGGGGACGGATGAGAGCAGAAGCTCCGTATAGGGATGACAGGGCGGCGCTAGCACCTTCGTCTTCAGTCCCTGATCTACAATCCTGCCCGACTTCATGACAACAACGTCGTCGGCAATCGCGCGCACGGTATTGATGTCGTGCGTGATGAACATGTAGGTGACTCCGAGCCGCGCCTGCAGATCGGCTAGAAGCTTCAGAATACCCTCTTGAACAACCTGATCGAGTGCTGACGTAACCTCGTCACAAATAATGAGCTCCGGTTCGGCGGCGAGCGCTCGCGCAATGCAGATGCGCTGCTTCTGCCCACCCGACAACTCCGAGGGTAGTCGATCGTAGAAGGTCTCGTTCAGTTCGATCAGCTCGAGGAGGCGGACTGTTTCAGCAACAAGCGCGTCGCCCTTGAGATTCTTGAACAAGCGTACCGCACGCGAGACGATCTCTCCGACCGTGTGGCGTGGGTTCAACGCCGTATCGGGGATCTGATGAACGAGCTGGATCTTCTTCAGGATGCTCTTGTCCCGATTGCGCAGACTTTCCGGGAGTTGTTTGCCGTTATAAATCACAGAACCGCTGGTCGGAGGCAGCAACCCGGCGATAGAACGAGCGAGAGTCGATTTACCTGAACCAGACTCGCCCACGACGCATATCGTGCGCCCTCGCGGCAGTTCGACGTTGATATCGCTTAACACTTTGTGCGTGCCGTAAGCGGCGGAGAGGCCTTCCACCCGCAGCAAAACCTCGTCACTTCCCTGGGGCTCTTTGTAAAGGTTTCGGACGGCCCACAAGGACTTGGTGTATTCTTCTTTAGGCTCGCTGATCATCTTTTCGGTCGCCGCTTCCTCGACGGTCTTGCCATAGCGCAGTACCTTGATGCGGTCCGCCATTTGCGCGACCACGGCAAGATCGTGCGTGATATAGAGTGCCGCCGTATGGTGCCGCTCAACCAGCGATCGTATTGAAGCCAATACCTCGACCTGCGTTGTTACGTCGAGCGCCGTCGTCGGTTCATCGAAGATTATTAGGTCCGGTTTGCAGATCATCGACATAGCGGTCATGATCCGCTGCAGCTGGCCACCGGAGACCTGATGGGGATACCGATAGCCTATATGCTCGGGGTCCGGGAGCTGAAGTTCGCGATACAGCTCAATGGCATCTGCCTCGGCTTCGCGTCGCGATTTTATACCTTTTCGGACCGCAGCTTCGACCGTTTGATCGATGAGCCGCTTGGCGGGGTTGAAGGCAGCCGCGGCGCTTTGAGCGACGTAGGCAATACGATTGCCCCGCAGTTCTCGAAGACGTCTATCGGAACAGCTAGCCAGATCTTCACCATCGAATAGGACCTCGCCGCCGACGATTTTACAGCCGGGCTTTGCGTAGCCCATAGCGGCCAGACCTAGCGAGGACTTTCCCGCGCCGGACTCCCCGATCAGGCCAACGATCTCACCGCGCTTGACGACAAGATCGACGCCTTTGACGATCTCATGCCAGACGTCGTTGCTGAAACCATTGATTTTCAGATCTCTCATCTCGAGAAGATTGCCGCCCTTGCGGCGGGCGTCGATGCCGCGTGTTTCAGTGCCCATCTTTAATTCCGCTCAGATTAGTTAGAAACCAGTCGACAACGAAGTTCACGGCAACCGTTAGGAGACCGATCGCTGCTGCCGGTAGAAGCGGTGTGATATCGCCGTAAGTGATCAGCGTTGCGTTCTCCCGGACCATCGAGCCCCAGTCGGCGGTAGGCGGCTGTATTCCTACCCCCAGGAAAGAGAGAGCGGAAATGGTCAGGAAAACGAAACAGAAGCGAAGGCCTGCTTCCGCGATCAAGGGAGGAAGGATGTTGGGTAGGATTTCGCGGAAGACAATCCATGTAGACCGTTCGCCGCGCAGGCGTGCGGCTTCGATAAATTCCAAGGAGGCAATTGACAGGCCGCTCGTGCGTGCCAGGCGGTAGAAGTTCGTCGAATCGAGAACCGCGATGATAAGAATGAGGCTCCACACGTTCGAGCCGAAAATCGCAAGGAGCATGAGCGAGAAGATCAGCCCTGGAATGGACAAGACAATGTCTACAGATCGGGAAAGAGCCTGATCGACCCATCCCTTGAGCAGCGCAGCTGTTACGCCGAGCGAGACGCCGAAAAAGAACGACAATGCCGTGGTTATTACCGCGATCCCGAGTGTGTTCCGCGCACCGTAAATGAGGCGCGTGAGGACGTCCCTGCCCAGTTGGTCAGTGCCAAGAACGAAATCGGAGCTCCAAGGTGCGAAGGGTTCCGGAAATACCTGCGCTTCGCCGTAGGGCGCGAGCTGGGGAGCGAAGAGCGCGGTTCCAGCGTATGCCAGGACTACGACAATGCCAAACCAGGCACTCAGTGGCGCGCGGCTGAGCGCTTTCCAGGCACGGCCTCGACGGCTGCGGCCCGGTTTGAAGCGCTTCCCTTGCGAAGTTGTGTTCTGAATAGTGCTCATCTTGGGTGCAGCAGCCTGGGATTGGTCAAGATCGTGATGAGATCTGTGACGAGATTGAGAAGAATGTAGGCGCTCGCGAAAATGAGCGTACATGCCTGAACCACCGGGATGTCGCGGGAGCGCACGGCATCAACTAGGAGCTGTCCGGCCCCGGGATAGACAAATACCACCTCCACGACAACGACGCCTGTGATGAGGTATGCCAAATTCACCGTTACGACGTAGGCGATCGGCCCCCAAGCGTTTGGCAGTGCGTGTCTAACGATAATCGAAAAAGGACTGATCCCTTTGAGATGAGCCATCTCAATGTAGGGGGTAGCCAAAAGGTTTATGATCGCGGCGCGGGTCATACGCATCATGTAGGCGACAGTCACCAGTCCGAGCGTCAACGCCGGAAGCGCACACATCCAAAGGCGATCGCTCAAGGCCATGCTGGGAGATACGTCGGCGAGTATGGGAAAAGCAGGAACGATGGCAAAAGCCCGTCCGAACCATTCCGACAGCCAAGCTGGAAGAGCCTGAGCCCAGCCGGTCATCGCGAAACTGTCACGCATTATCACTAAATAGGTGAGAATATAGGCCACGAAGAACTCCGGCACGGAGATCGCTGTAAGGGTCGTACTATTTAAAACCCGGTCAACCCAGCCATTCCGATAGTAGGCGCATAGCACACCGAGGAAGATGGCCAGGGGCACCGCCACGATGGCGACGAAGCTGGCAAGGAACATCGTGTTGAATAAACGCGGTGCGATCATTGCTGATACGTACCGCTTATTGTCGCCCCTACTTGTGAACGAAGCGCCAAAATTGCCGCGGACCGCCCCGCTGATCCAGGTCGTGTAGCGTTCGACGGCCGGACGGTCGAGGCCAAGGTCCCGTTCAAAAGCTGCGACAGTTTCAGGCGTGGCAGACTGGCCGAGCACAGCCGTCGCGTAATTGCCGGGCAATAGTGCCACCGAGCCGAAAATGATCACAGAGACAACGAAAAGCGACGCCACCGCCAAAACAAGACGGCGAGCTACGATCTCTACCAGGCGGCGGTATACGCCGTTCGCCCGCTCAGCTCGTGAGGCGGCCGGCGGGGGAGGATAGGCGTCCTCGAACGCCCCTGCCCTATGCTGGTCCATTGTCATCCACCTTTCCATATTTCACAGCCATATGAGGACCCGAAAGACGCTGCTGAGACAGTGTTGTCATCCCCACAGACCGCTTGACTCAACACACTCAGGATCTATGATGTACTCCACAGTATAAAAATTAACTCATCCGTACAAGGGGATTTTTGAATGCTAGACCTAACTCGTAGAACATTCATGCAAGGCGTGGCGGCTGCCGCGCTAGCCTCCTCGACCTATAGGACGGCGAAGGCCGCACCGAAACGCGGGGGGCATCTCCGTATAGGGCTCGCGGGTGGGTCCTCCCAGGACAACCTGGACCCCGCTAGTGTCGTTTACGATACAGCCTATCTTACGATGGCTACAGCCCGGAACACGCTTGTAAACGTTGAACCGAACGGCGATCTCACTCCCGCACTCGCGGTAAAGTGGGAGCCATCTGCGGATATCAAGCAGTGGACATTCGAGATCCGGGAGGGTGTTACCTTCCACAGCGGCAAGAAGCTGGAGGCAGACGACATCATTGCCTCCCTCAACTTGCATCGTGGCAAAGATACAACTTCTCCGGCAAAGTCACTCCTTGAACCGGTCAAGGATATCTCCAGCGACGGTCCCAATAAGATTGTCATAACTCTCGACGGACCGAACGTTGATTTCCCCGCGGTTCTCACTGACCTCCGGCTGGTGATCGTTCCCGCGAAAGACGGGAAAGCCGACAGACAGACAATGGACGGCACGGGAGCGTATGTCATCGAGAGTTTCGAGCCAGGTCAAAAGATCCGATTCAAGAGAAATCCCAGTTATTGGAATTCAGAGAATTCGGGTTTCTTCGATACCGCTGAAGTTATCGTGATCACCGACGCGGCGGCGCGTATGAACGCTCTGAGGTCCGGTCAAGTCGATGTGATCAATCTGGCAGACCTGACAACTCTGAACATGCTCAAGCGTGTACCGGGAATTAAAATCGAGGACGTGCCCAGCGGGCGCTTTTACATCTTCGGCATGATGTCGGACGCCGACCCGTACAAGGACAAGAATGTCAGGCAGGCCCTCAAATTTGCGATCAACCGCAAGGAGATGGTCGACAAAATTCTTCTTGGTCACGGCACGCTCGGTAACGACCAGCCGATCGACACCACACACAAGTATTTCGACAAGAGCCTCGTTCAGCGTGAATACGACCCCGACAAGGCGCGATTTTTGCTCAAGCAGGCGGGATTGAGCGAGCTAAAAGTATCGCTCAGCGTCGCGGAGGCTGCGTTTCCGGGAGCTGTCGCTGCCGGCTCACTCTACGCGGCATCGGCTGCGGGCGCGGGCATCACAATGGACGTCACCAGAGAACCCGACGACGGATATTTCGAGAACGTCTGGATGAAAAAACCGTTCACGGCCGACTATTGGACGAAACAGGCTTCGGCGGATGCGCAGTTCACGCAAGGCTATTTCCCAGACTCCCCGTTCAACGAGACGCATTTCAACAATAAGCGCTTCAACGACTTGCTGGTAGAAGCGCGCGCGACCTTGGACGAAGGAAAGCGCTCGGAGGTGTACAGCGAGATGCAACAGCTGATCCACGAGGAGAGCGGGGCCGTGATCCCCATGTTCGCGAACTATGTTTGGGCTACCAGGGCAAATGTCGCGCACCAGGAAACGCTTTCTACGAAGGGCGACCTGGACGGCTTCCGTTGCATTGAACGCTGGTGGTTTGTGTGATCTGAAACGGAAATGAGAACCGGTTGCCCGCTTTTTTCAGCAACCTTTTCGGGTGCACGTCAAAACGTCTCGATGGCGATTGCAGATAAAAGGGCTTCAATCCAGAAGGGCTTACACCGCGATGGTCGGAAAGGATATAGGCGAAGGCGATGAATAAGAGAATGTCTTCACCATCGAGCGGTACTTCTGGACGCTACGGTCGCCGCGTGTCCGCACGCCGCGCGCCTCAAGAGCTGGATCTGATGACGAGAAGGCCATCGGATGTAGAAAGCCGTAGCTGTAGGTCCAAAGGGACGTCCGCTCATCTGCATTTTGCCTCAAATCAGCAACGGATAATTTCGAGGTCATGTGGGTAAGGCCCTGACGTGAAGCAGGGCAATAATCACCACCAATCTTTCTGAAGGTGAAAAGTCGATGTCGGACTCGGACGAAGTCAGCAAAGCAATTGTTGAGCTGGAACGCTCATTGAATGAACGCTGGAGCACAGGAGATGCAAGGGGGTATCTCGATAACTACCATCAGAGCATCACTTACTTTGATCCAATCGTAGAAAACCTGATCGTCGGTCGGGACGCGGTGGTCGCTCACATTACGGGTCTCTACAAGAACCCGAATATCGTTCGCAGCGAATATCTCAACGAGCACGTCACGGTTAGCGACAACGACGATCTTGCCGTACTTGCCTACAATCTCAGGACTTTTGTTGCGGACGGAAACGGTGGCGAAAAGCTACTTCGTGCGTGGAATTCGACGGAAGTGTACCGCTTCATCGATGCTCGGTGGCGCATCGTACATTCGAACTGGGCGTTGACCCATTCGTTGAACTCCGCGTCCGCCTCCTAGCCGGTCGACACGGAGGACTCCTTACGACAGCCCATCGCAAGTCAAGCGGCGGCCGTTTGCTTTCAACCGTTTCAGCTCAAATGGCCTGACTTGGCTCCCGTGTCAGCCATGTCGCGCGGAAGGTGTCTGAAAATTAGCGACGCAACACGCTCTTCATTCTTGCGGACGTGGTCGATCACGGCCTGTTTGGCACGCGCGACATCTCCCGCCTCTATAGCCTCCATGATCGGTTTGTGTTCGTCACGAACACCCGAAATGCGAACGAACTGGCTGTCCTTGAGTGACAAAAAGACAAGGTAGAAGCGCAACTCCCGGCACAGCTGCGCATAAAACTGGCCAATGCGCGGGCTGTTAAGCAGCGAAACGATAGACGAGTGGAACTCAAGATCATTGCGCACGATCGTGCCGACATCCTGTGTCGCGACGGAATCGATGAAGGTGTCATATGCTTGGCGGACCTTCGCGATACTCGCCTTATCGGCAAGGTGCTCAACAGCACTACTTTCGAGGACGAGCCGCGCGCTGTACAGACTGGAGAGACTCTCGCGGGTCGGAGAGATCGCCACGACACCTCGATTTATCTCGAGCTTCACGAGGCCGGCAAATTCCAGCAAACGTATCGCTTCTCGGATGGTATTCCGTGCCACGCCCAGTTCAGAAGCAATCGCCGCCTCCCTTAGGCGTTGACCCGGCATGACCTTTCCCGAAAGGATGAGGTCCGACAGGCCATCGGCAACCTGCTGCGCAGCGGTCGTCTTCCGGATAACAATGTCCGCGACACTAAGGTCGCCCGCCTGAGTGGGGCCGTTCATGAAGCTTTCCTCGCGAGCTGTGCTCGCACCGGTCGCGACCCGACCGACTGTATTACAATAGAGCATCCAGCTGTAAACCACCACAAGTGCGACAGCAAGTGGCGGGTGCCTCCCAACACCTGCCGGAACGGGGTTCAAGCCAGGTCGAGTTGCCCCGCGGCAAACATTTTCTCCAGGAGGGGGCGTTCTATCTTCCCCGTCACGTTCCTCGGAAATTCATCGGTCGAGATGAACCTGTAGTACTTTGGAACCTTCCATTTCGTAATCTGCCGGGTGCAGAACTCATTGAGTTCCTGCACTGAGATCGCCTCCCCGTCATGCGTCGCGATGTATGCCGCTGGAACCTCCGACCACTTTTCGTCGGGTACACGGATCACCTGAACCTCCGAGATGTTCGGATGCCTGAGCAGCACATGCTCAACTTCTGCCGGGTAGATGCTTTCTCCGCCGGATTTGATCATGTACTTGCTGCGGCCGAGGAAGTCGTATGTGCCGTCTTCATAAAGCACGCAGACGTCGCCGGAATGATACCAGCCGTCGCGCATTGTTTCATTTGTCGCCTTATCGTTGTTCCAGTAGCCGCTGAACAACGTCGGTGTTCGGTAAAGGATTTCGCCGGGAGTGCCGCACGGGCAATCCTTGCCTTCGGCGTCGACAATCCGCATGCGGGAAAACGTGGACTGCACTTTGCGGAAGGACACCCGCGTCTTGGAGAGGTCGAGCGTCCCGAATGCGCTCGGAACGGTTCCGACTTCCGTCGTCCCGAACGTATTGAAGTAGCCAGCGCCGGTCACCTCGGTAATGTTCTGCAAGGAGTGGACAGGAGACAGGTCAGCCATGCAGCCGACGTATTTGACGCCCGCGACAGGTTTGCCTGTGGCTTTGATCGCTTCGGCGACGTCGTCGAGGACCCCGGGGACCAGAAAGAGCCAGCCAATCTTCTCGCGTACGCAGAAGTCCGCAATGGCGCCGGCGTCGAAGCGCGGGGTCATGAAGACCTTGCCGCCACGGACATGCGTGATCAACACGTAGTCAGAGCACGACATGTGGAAGAGCGGATGCCACGCCACGTAGTGATCGTGTTCCGTCAGGTGGAGTTCGGCACACATAATTCCCGCACGGGCCATGATGGCACGATGAGAAAGCGCAGCGCCCTTCGGCGCACCCGTCGTGCCACTCGTATACACGATCACCAGGACTTGCTCGGGATCGACATCGATACGGGGATCGTGTTTTTTGACGTTCCGGAGCGAGCCGCTAAGCTGTGGCTTCGCTCCGCCGAAATCATTACGCTCCCATACGATGATTTCGGGCTTCCTCATCTCGGCCGGATAATGCGGCATGGCTTCGCGCAGCAGCGGTTCGAGCGATGCAGAAACAAAGACAAAGCGCGGCGCGATGACAGAAATCGACCTCGCTACCTCTGGCGCGGCCAAGCGATAGTTGCAGCCCGCAACAGCTACGCCTGTCTTTGCCGCACCGTAGATCAACGAAAGGTAATCCAGTGTGTTTTCCGACAGGACGACGATCGCCTCCCCGTATTCGATGCCGAGATCGAGGAGCGACCATGCGCACTGGTTGGCTAACGCGTTGAGTTCCCCGTAGGCAAAATCATGCCCGAGATATTCCAGCGCCGTCCATTGCGGCGTTACCATAACCCGTGTTTCAAGCACGTCCCCAAGGCTGATAGCTGAACCCTGGGCGAGCAGCTTTTTCGTATCATCGGTAAACATGGCCTCTTCCTTTCCCGGTAGTCCTCAATGTCGGCAACGATTGAACTTTTCTCGAAGGGCGGTGCAATGCGGCGTCGCTAGCTGGTCTCAGCGTGACCTCGAAGTGATGGCCACACAGGATTGCGGCGCTCGACGAAAGCCTTCAATCCCTCCACCGCGTCGGGCGACGCATTCGCACTTATCATCGCGTCGCGGCTGAAGGCTGGGAGGTCGCTGTTGAGGCAGTTCTTGTAGATCGCGCGGCTGGTGGGCGCGGTTTTTTGAATCTGCCGCACCAAAGATTGCGCCTCCTGCGTGATGAGATCATGGGGGACGACCCTGTTGACGAGCGAGATATCGAGCGCGCCTACCGCAGACAGCCTCTCGGCCGTGTACATCATCCACCGTGCGGTCGGTAACCCCACAGCCCGGGCGAGCCGGAGCGGCGCGTAAGGATCGGCAAGACCCACCTTCCCCTCCGGAACACAGAAGTCCGCACGGTCACTCGCGATCGAAATATCTGCGCTCAGCACGATACTGAGGCCACCCGCATGGCAGTATCCGTTCACCACCGCGACGACAGTCTTGGGCGTGCTCTCCATTGCTTGAAAAAGCCGCAGCGACGCATCCGCGAACCTCTGGATGACGAGCCTGCCCGGCAATGCGCCCTTCGCCTGCTCGGTCTGAATTTCCTTGAGATTCCCTCCGGTGCAGAACGCACGTCCTGATCCGGTGATCGCAATCACGTCGAGAGTGTCATCAGCGCTTGCCTCGATAATCGCATCTGCAAGCCCGTTGTATTCAGCAAGTCCAAGGCAGTTCATCTTTTCCGGATTGCTCAAGGTCAGCCAGAGCGCGCCGTCGTCGATATGTTTCTGAATATGCATCTTGAATCCGTCCAACTTCATTGCAGGCGATTGCCGTATTTTGCGTCAATCCCGCCAGGTGTCGCAGATCTCGCTCAGCGTCATGAAGGCGACGCCATCCTTCGATTTCATGTAGTCGATCAACCGGCGGAACATGAGGAAGTTCGAGGCGCGTCCGATCGTCTGGGGGTGGACCGTCAACGCCATGATTGCGTTAGGAACCTCTTCGTAGGCGAAATCAAAGTGATCCTTCCAGCGCTGATATGTGACCTCGGTGCTCGCGAGACCGGGGTTGATCCGGGACACGTATTCAAGAGCCGGGAAGTCATCCAAATACCAGGACACGGGGATCTCGATGATCGGACTGGGCTCGCCAAACACATGAGGCCCGTCTTCGCTCCTGTTCAGCGGCCGCGGCCGGTAAGCCTCAAAATCCCGCCCCATCAGTGAGGAGTCCCAGTCGAACCCGTACTCTTCCAGCAAAGCCAGTGTATTCGGACTGAAATCCCAGGAGGGGGATCGATATCCCCGCGGTTCGCGCCCTATGAACTGTTTGTGGAGCTTCATCTGCTGATCCAAGAGGCGTCGTTCTTCCGCCACCTCAAGCGCACCGATGCGTTCATGCCGGCAGCCGTGGGCCGCGATCTCGTGGCCGTCGGAAAGTATCTGCTCAATGCTGCCCGGAAAGGTTTCCATAGTGTGGGTCGGCGTGCACCACGTGGTCTGGATATCGTTCCTGCGGAACAGGTTCAGCAAGCGTGGCGTTGCGACGTCTGCGCAGAACTCGCCTCGGGAAAGGTAGGACGGAGAGGAAAACCCAAAGGATCCCTCCCACACCGTGTGGGCGTCGAAGTCAACGCCGAGACTGACGGCGATACGCGTGCCTGGCTGATGAACGATTGGCATTTTTTTACCTACCCGACGTTCATGCGTCGATTTCGATTTCGTCGTCGGCTGCCCGGGAGACACAGATCATCATGTAATCGCCCGCTTCCCGCTCGGAGGCGCTCAGGACCGCATCACGGTGATCGACCCTGCCGCGGAGCACGCGTGTCTCACATGTCCCGCAGGTGCCTTCACGACAGGATGACGGCGGCTGCATCCCTTCACGCGCCATTGCGTCGAGGATTGTCTCGTTTGCAGCGACAAGAATTGACTTGCCGCTATCGCGCAGGTGGACCGTAAACGGTTTGTTCGCGCTGGCGTCTATTTCGACAGGACTGAAACGTTCCAGATGGAGGGTGCCGGCCTGCCAACCGTCCGACAGGCCAATAAGCGCGTTGAGCAGTCCCTCCGGGCCGCACGCGTAAACATGATAGCCCGGTTTTATCTCGCCGGTGATTGCCCGCAGATCGAGCATTCCCGCCTCGTCTTCGGGTACGACAGTGATTCGATCACCGTAGGCCGCCAGGTCGACCAGGTATGCCATCGAGGTGCGGCTACGGCCTCCGTAGTAAAGGGTCCACGGCTTTCCTTGGGCTTCTGCCTCGGTGATCATCGGCAGCATCGGTGTGATGCCAATGCCTCCCGCTATGAAGATGTAGCCATTGGCGTTCTCGAGGGGAAAGTGATTGCGTAAACCTGTCGAGCGCAGGACCGACCCGGGCTTTACGTCGTCATGGATGTGCCTGGATCCTCCCCGGCTTTGCCGCGCCTTGAGGACGGCGATTCGCCAGGTCGCGTCGTCATCCACGCGACCGCAAAGCGAATACTGCCGTTCAAGCCCCTTTTGCAGCTCCAGCGAGATGTGGGAGCCCGGAAACCATTTCGGCAGTGGCGCTCCGTCCGATCTGGCGAGGATAATTTCGACCACGTCATCCGCCATCACCCGGGTCGCGACGACGCGTAGATCGAACGAAACGGCTTCGCTCATCAGCGGCTTCCTTTCCGTCAATGCTAGACGATGCGTGAGACGCCTTCGCGCGGGGTGCTTCCGTTGCGCTTCAGCTTGAAAAACGCGTACGGATTGTCGACGAACATTTTCGTACGCAGACGTTCCGGCAGTTTTGAGTATGCGGTCAGCGGATCATCGGTGTCCCAGTGCGGATAGTCGCTGCTGAACACCAGCAGCTGCTCGGCGTTGATGATTTCGAACAGCTTCTCAAGATGCGATCCGCGACGAGGTTCATACATCGGCTGGCTCGCCAGTCGGACACGCTCCATCACGTATTCACTTGGAAGTTTGGTAACCCATGGGATCTCGGCCCGAACCCCCTTCCACTTCTGATCCATCCGCCAGAGGATCTCGACCAGCCAGGCATAACCCTGCTCCTGGAACAGAACGTTGATGTTCGGGAAACGATCGAAGACACCTTCAGCGACGAGACTGACGAGATTTGTCTGTGCGGACTGGCCGAAAAGAGCGTGATACTCGAAATAGTAGGAGGGAGCCCCCACCGCGAACATGTTGTCGTTGGCGCCTGCCCCCTCGCTGCCTGGATGATTGGCGACGACAAGCCCATACTCGTTCGCAGCTTCATAAATAGGGTAGAAGTGGCGCTTGCCCATCGAAATACCGGAGATCGACGGAATGAAGACCTGTACCATGCGGGGATCCTTGCCCCACTTGTGGATCTCTTTCGCAGCGCCGAGCGGGTCTCTCGGACTAACGACGATCGAACCGATCCAACGCGGATCGCTTGCGAACCATTCTTGTGCCTGCCACTCGTTGATGGCCCCTGCAATAGCGGTCGCCATGTCCGCGTCAGGGAAGCCGCCAAGCTGAAGAGCGGGCCCCGGTGTGATGACGGCACCTGCAAGATCGTTCACATCGAGGAAGTCGCGGTTCATCATTTCCGGGGCCGAACCTGGAACTCCACCGCCGGGGGGCATAGTTTCGGGCCGCATAGTGCCGTGCGGATTGATGTATGGCTGCGTCGGTATGGTAACTTGGTTTCCGTTTACCCGGGAGCCCCAGTCCGACATCGTGTCCAACCCGAGACGGCGGATCCAGGCACTTGAAAGGTAGGGTTTGAGGCTGCGAAGTCCATCCGCCACGTTGGGGTGAACATCAGAGTCGATGGCCCAACTGGTCATCAGGGTCCCGCTTTCGACCTGAGCATTATTCAGCACGTTCATTTCGTTCTCCCATAACTAACAGGCGTCTCAGTCCGGAATCTCAACCAGGATTTTCCCGTCGGTTTCCTGAACTGGAAATTTCTCGAGCTTGAGGCGGGGATCAGCCAGGCAGGAGCCATCCCGCAGATCGAATTCCCAGTGATGCCAGGGGCATGTAAATACCCCGTCCTGATAGCCGAGCTCGATCTGGTGGGGACGTGAGGCAACCGTCGTCGGCTTAACTGGCTGAAGAAGCAGTTGAGCACCCGCATGCGGGCACCGGTTGCGGATGGCCACCAGGCGACCGTTGTAGCGGACCACGCCGATATCCCCTTTGTGATGACTGACCAGCCTATGCTGGCCCTCCCTCAGTTCCTCGGACGAACAAATCTGCTGCAAGGCCATAACCCCGTACCCTTGTTTTAGAAGACTGCGGCAACTGTAGTACAGTTGTAATGTAGGTCAACAAAAAAACAGGTTGCCGCTTTGATTTTCAGCGATTAGTTTTCACCCGCTTCTGACGCCGGGATCAAAACGTCGGCCGGCAATTTCGTCTCCTCGAGGATTTTCGCCAGCGTTCCATCCTTGCGCATCGTCGCGATCGCCGTGTTCAGTGCTTGCGTGAGCTCCGGATTATCCTTGGTGTGCACCACGTTGGTGCGGCCTTTAGTGTTGAAACTCTGGACAATCGGATGCGGTTTTGCCTCTACGGCACTGAGGCCGCTGTCAGGTGTCAGCGAGATCCGATAGTAGGCATTGAGCCCCCCGAGGAGCATCACCGGAAGACGCCCGCTTTTCACGTCGGCGAACGCCGCGTCCGCGCTGTCGTAAACCTTGAGGTTCGCTTTGCCCCACGTTTCCAGCTCTTTATTGAAATTGAAGCCCGTCACCGTCCCGAGCGTCTTACCGTCGTAACTATCGAGGTCCCCGCTCGGATTTTTGCCGACGAAAACGGCGGGGCTGTAGTAAATCGGGTGGGTGAGGCCAACCACCTTGCCTCGCTCTGGCGTCGGGTTCAAACCCGCTCCCCCAACGTCGGCCAGGCCGTTTCGGACGGACTCGACGATCCCGCCGAGCGGCAAAACCGTAACCTCGGGCTTCAGGCAATTGTCCTTGGCGAACCGATTGAAGAAGAGTCCTTCAAAGCCGCCCATCACGCCATCCTTGTAGGTGAAAAATGGAGGCATGTCCGGTGCCGCGATCTTCAATACTCCTGGCTCGATGGTTTTGAACGTCGAGACCGGCTCACAGTTTGCTTGCGCCGCGGCAGTGCCTGCGGCTACGAGAAAGGCAAGCCCGGCGACGGCAAAGCTCAGCGAATTGGCATTCTCTTGAATAATGCGCTTCATGATGTACTCCCAGTTGGTTTAACGGATTTGTCATCGGTCCCGGTTGGCTCCGGGGATGGTCTTTAGGGTTGTTTGGATTTGAACTCTCCGCCGCTGCTCAATCGGTTCACCAGGCGGGCGGAAGGAATGCAGATGATCGCGTAAAGAAGGCCCGCCATCGTCAGCACCTCCAGGAAGCGGAAATTATCCGCGGCAACCGAGTATGATCGGCTCATCAATTCGGGCACCGCAATCGTGTAGGCGAGCGCGGTACCCTGGAAGTAGCTGATGACATAGCCAAGCACAGGAGGCGTCACGATCCGAATAGTTTGCGGCAGGATCACACGGACGAAAGCGCTCGGCTTGCTCAGTCCAAGTGCGACTGAAGCCTCCCTCTGACCCATTGGGACCGCGAGCAATCCTGCTTTGAAGACGTCGGCGAGGAAGCCGCCCATACTTATGCCAAGTGCGATCGATGCAGACGGAATGGCATCCACGAGAACTTCGAACTGCGGCAGGCCGAAATACACGATGTAGAGCATGACAAGAGCGGGAATGCCCCGGCATATCTCCACCGCGACGAGGGCGAATACCCTGACCGGAATGCTGGTATTGAGGAGCCCAAGGGCTAACGTCAGGCCCAACGGGATACCGATCGCCACGACCCCGATGGTGACCTCAAGGCTGACAAGTAAGCCCGGCAACGCCTTGCTGAGGAAAAGAAGGAAAAGTTCCATTATGCCATCCCGAAACGTCGAGCCACCCAAGGGCTCGTAAAGCGACCAAGAAGGCCGATCGGCACGCTAACGGACATGTAGACGAGGCCGGCTGCGATAAAGACATTGAACGGGTCGGGTGCCGTTCTGCTGAGGCTGAGGGCGCGCTCGGTAACATCGCTTACACCGATGACCGAGACCACCGCCGAGTTCTTGAGCAGGGCGATGAAGTAGGTGATCGCCATCGGAAGCACGATGACGAAAACCTGCGGCGCAATGACGTTGCGGAATGCCTCGAACCGGGAAAGACCAAGCGCTTTGCCAGCTTCGATCTGCCCAGCCGGCATCGCTAGCCAGCCGGATCGGTAGAATTCCGCGATATAGGCCGAGCAGACCATTGTCAGACCGAAGACCGCAGCTGAAAAACTGGAGAAACGAAAGCCGATTTGGGGAAGCCCATAGAATATTAGGAAAAGCCACGTAATCGGCGGCACGCCCCGCACGACCGAGATATAGCTCGACGCTATTCCTCGAACGAACCTGTTTTCCGATAGGCGTGCCATAGAGACTGGCAGCGCTAGAAATGCCCCAAGCGTAAAACAGGTCAGCGCGACGAGAAACGTCATCGACAGGCCTTGGCCGATAAGGGGGAAATAAACCACCATCCCCGTCATCGGTCGAACACCATGCTCAGGAATTTCTGGGTCCGCTCGTTCACGGGCGAGCGCAATACCTGCCGCGGCTCTCCGAGCTCCACGGCCTTCCCATCCGCCATGAACATAATGCGATCGGCAACGTTCTCTGCGAACCGCATTTCGTGCGTCACGACGATCATGGTCATGCCTGAGTTGGCGAGTTCCCGCATGACTGCCAGGACCTCATGGCCAAGCTCCGGATCAAGAGCCGAAGTCGGCTCGTCGAAGAGCATCATTTCAGGATCCAGGGCAAGCGCGCGGGCGATCGCGATCCGCTGCTGTTGCCCGCCCGAACAACGCGCTGGCTTTGTATCGGCCTTGGATTCCAGGCCAACCCGCTTCAGCAGCTCCATACTTCTCGCTCGCGCATCGCGTTTCGATCTGCCGAGAGCCGACACCTGTGCCAGGTCGATGTTTTCGACCGCTGTTAGGTGCGGAAACAGGTTGAAAGACTGGAAGCACATTCCGATCTTGCGACGGAGCTTCAACAGATCCGAATTGGTGGGTGTCTTTCCCGCGTTGACGACCACCTCGCCATTGATCGTCAACGTGCCCGATGTTGGGGGCTGAAGGTAGTTGAAGCAACGCAGAAAGGTGCTTTTGCCCGAGCCGCTCGGCCCGATGATCGCAACGACCTCGCCCTTCCGCACCGACAAGTCGACTTGCTTGACCACTTCAAGATTGCCAAACGAGACGCTCATTGCTTTCGCGTCCGCCAAAACCGTTTCACCCTTGCCACCAGCGGTGACTTCGGCTTCCGCTCTCTTTAACGGAGTGACTACACCGTTGCGGTTTTTCATATGTTCCCCTTCTTGCGTTCAAGCTTTCAAGTCAGCTCACCGACAGGGCTGCGATGTCGCCACATTCAGCGATCGGCGTTGCCAAGGCGCATTTGCTCTGGTGGAATCAAACTTAAGATCCGCCCAACGCGTCTCACGCTCCAGGTGCGCCGAGAGCTTCAGAACTTCAGCGTCCGCGCCGAGGCGCCCGATCAATTGAACACCAACCGGCAGGCCGTCCGAATTGCGGAAGAGTGGAAGATTTGCTGCCGGTTGACCCGATGCGTTCATTAAAGCCAGAAACATCGTGTAGCGCGCCGCCTGTCGCCGGAAGGACCGAAAATCGGTTTCCATCGACAGCTCGCCCAATGGCAGCGGAGAGCGGGTGAGAGTGGGAGAAATCACAAAATCGTAGGACACCATTTGGGCGTCCAACGCGCGGCCAACGCGATGAAACGTGTTGATAGCGGCAACGTACCGCAACGCCGACAAATCATTGCCAATCAGAACGGCATCCCGAATGGCGGGTTCAAGCAGTCGCTTCCACCCGGCCTTAGGACTGGTCGCCAGAAAATCTTTTACGGACATGGCTGCGTTGGCGCACAGCACGTCGATTAGTGCTTCGACGAAGCCGGAATAGTCGAGCGGCGGAAGCGCTACTTCGACAACCTCGTGACCGAGAGAGATCAATGCACGCTCGGCAGCGTTGAGCGCTTCGATGCAGTCCAGGTCTATCGGGACATCATCCCAACCCTTGGCCCATTTTGCGATCCGGAGAGGGCGATCGAACGCCTTTTCCAGCTCGCTCAGGTAAGAGCGCGGCCTTGCGGGAGCGGCATAAGGAGCACCCGCCTCCATGCCTGCAATGCCATCAAGCGCCGCGGCACTATCGCGCACGGTGCGAGTGAGCACCCCGTGAACGGCTAGCCCCCCCCACCCCTCACCTTTCCTTGGCCCATGTGGTACGAGCCCACGTGACGTCTTCAGTCCGTAAATTCCACAGCAAGCCGCGGGGATGCGGATGGAGCCGCCGCCATCGCTACCGTGTGCGATCGGGACCACTCCGGTGGCGACAGCGACCGCGGCACCACCGCTTGATCCGCCTGCCGACCGCGTTGGATCCCACGGGTTACGGGTCGGACCTCCGTTTTGTAAGGCTTCAGTCGTTGGAGCCATGCACAGCTCCGGCACGGTTGTCCGGCCGAAACTGATGAACCCGTCATTCCGGAAACGATCTGCCAGGGTCGAATCTTCGGGTGAAACAGTGCCTGAAAATAGCCGCGATCCTATACTGCCACCATGGCTTCTGGCGGCAAGTCCGGAGTCTTTGAAGACGAACGGCAGTGCACCGAAAGTCCCGCGTAAGGTCGCGGTTCGAGCCTCGTTCAGCGCGGCCTCATGGCGGGGAAAGCAAAATGCATTGAGCAACGGGTCGACCGTGTTTGCCGCCTCAATTGCTTCCGTCATCAATTCAAGCGCCGAAACCTGGCCGGAATATAGCAGGTGAGCGAGTTCGAGACCGTCCCGCTTGGCGTACTGGTTGTCGAAAAAAGGCATTGCGGCGTCCCGTGGTTAAAGCCAATCCGCATGAAACGAACAACAGGTGCGGCGGGCTCATCCCGCCGCACGAAGGCAGAGCGTCAAACCGGTCGGTTCATGCCACCGATATGCATGGTCTTGAGTTCCAGATACTCGTCTATTCCATGGCCGGCGCCTTCGCGGCCGATCCCGGACTCCTTCATCCCGCCGAAAGGCGCGACCTCAGAGGACACACTTCCACTATTGATTCCGATCATTCCGAATTCCAGCCGCTCCCCAACGTACAGAGCGCGATGCATGCTCTCCGAAAAGGCGTAGGCCGCGAGCCCGAAGGGCGTATCATTGGCAAAATCGATGGCGTCATCGATCTCCTTGAAGCGGAACAATGGAGCGACCGGACCAAATGTTTCTTCACGGGCGACTAGCATAGAGGCGGTCGCCCCGGTGAGGATCGTGGGACCGCAGAACTGGCCTGTTCCAGACGAAACGCCACCGAGCAAGGCCTTGGCACCCTCTCCAAGCGCATTCTCGATATGGCGGTTAACCTTCTCGACAGCTGGAAGATTGATCAAGGGTCCGATCGCAACACCAGGCTCCAGGCCGTTACCGACTTTCATCTCCGAGACTGCCTGGGCCAGCTTGTCAGCGAAACGGTCGTAGATGCCGTCCTGAACGAGAATGCGGTTGGCACATACGCAGGTCTGCCCGGCATTGCGGAATTTGCTGGCAATAACCCCGGAGACTGCGAGGTCGATGTCCGCGTCGTCCAGGATTAGGAACGGAGCATTGCCCCCAAGCTCGAAGCTGACGCGCTTTACCGTTTCCGAACATTGCCGCATCAAGATTTTTCCAACCCGGGTCGAGCCCGTGAACGACAGCTTCCTGACCGTCGGATGCCCGGTCAGCACACTACCGATACCCTCGGGCGGTCCCGTCAGGACACTCAGAATCCCATCAGGCAGGCCCGCCCTCTGGGCCAGCAGCGCCAGGGCCATCGCCGAGAATGGCGTAAACTCCGAAGGCTTCACGATAACCGGACAACCCGCTGCAATCGCTGGCGCGCACTTGCGGGCGATCATCGCGACAGGGAAATTCCACGGCGTGATAGCGGCAGATACACCCACGGGCTGCTTCACAGCCAGGATGCGGCGATCCGTTTCATTCGCCGGGATCACCTGGCCATAAGTACGACGGGCTTCTTCGGAGAACCATTTGATGAACCCGGCGCCGTAACTGATCTCGGTCCGCGATTCCCCAATCGGCTTTCCCTGCTCGACAGTGATGATCGTCGCCAAGTCATCGGAGTTTTCGATGACAAGGTCGAACCACTTTTCCATAATCTGCGCGCGGGTGAGAGCTGATTGGTTGGCCCAGGCACGATATGCCGAATTGGCGATCTCGATCGCACGGATCGCCTCGGGTGCACCCGTCGAGGGCACCGTGCCAATCTGTGATCCCGTCGCCGGATCGTATACGGGGATCGTTTCGCCGTTATCCGCATCGACCCACCTGCCCCCGACACATGCCTGCTCTTTGAAAAGCGATGGATCCCGCAGTTTTTGATGAAGTGACGTCGGAGAAACTGCCTTTGGGCTGACAAAGGTGTTCATGCTGCCGCCATGCGAATTTCGTTGACCAAAAGAAGTTCGTCTAGGACCTCACGGAAGCGCTGGATGATCGTATCGATGTCCTCCTCGCTGCAGCAAAGAGGCGGCGCAAAGCCCGCCATGTCATCCGAAAACGCTCGGAAAATTACGCGCTTCTCGTAAGACAGCCGTGCCAGATGTTGGCTGATGTTGAGATCGGCTGCAGGTTTGGTCTTTCGGTGCTTGTCGGTAACCAGTTCCACGGCAGCAAGGAGACCCCTGACGCGGACGTCGCCAACCAACGGATGATGATAAAGGCTCTTTAGGCCTTCCGCGAAGCGCGGAGCGATTTTCTGGCCGTTCGCGAGCAGCCCACCCTCAGTATAAAGATGGATCGCTTCTAGCCCCGCAGCTGCGCTGGCTGGATGCCCGGAATAGGTAAAGCCGTGTCCGATGGCGCGATCCTGTGGGCTGCCATCGGCAATCGTCGCGTACATGTCGTCGCTCATCATCAGCGCGCCCATCGGTTGGTAGGCCGAGGTAAGCCCCTTGGCGAGCGTCATCAGATCGGGGACGACCCCATCATGTTCACAGCCGAACATTGGTCCGGTTCGACCGAAGCCCGTGATCACTTCGTCGGCGACGAAGAGGATATCTAGTTCATGCGCGGCATCCCGCATCGCCTTGAACCAGCCGTCTGGCGGCACCAGAACCCCACCGGAGCCTTGCACGGGTTCTGCGAACAGTGCTGCGACGTTTTCGTCACCAATCTCGGCGACCTTGTCTTTCAATTCCCGCACGGACGCATCGATAATGTCCCGCGGGTTTTGGCCAACCGGATTGCGGTACGGATAGGGTGACGAAATGTGGTGCTGCCAGGGGGTCGGAGAGTCGAAATCCTCGTGGAAATTCTTGAGCGCCGTCAGACCCGACCCGAGGCTCGATGAGCCGTGAAAGCCGCGCTGCAGCGCAATCATGTGCTTCTTCTTGGGTCGCCCGGTGACATTGTAGTAGTACCGGATCATTCGAATCGTGCTGTCGATCGCATCGGAGCCGCCGAGCGTGAAAAATACCCGGTTGAGATTGCCGGGTGCGAGCTCCGCGAGGCGCTGGGCGAGCCTTATGGCAGGCTCGTTGCCGTAGTGAAAATAATTGGTTGCGTAGGGGATCTCCGTCAGCTGGCGTTGAACGGCGTCGATAATCGACTGCTGTCCATATCCCGCATTCACGCACCAGAGGCCGGAGAAAGCATCGATCAACGTCTCGCCCGACGCATCCGTCACGTATGCCCCTTGGCCTGATTTCAGCACGCGCACGCCTCGTGCCTCATGTCTTCGCCAAGACACCACGGGGTGGATCATATGGCGTTTATCTAATGCGACGAGATCATCAACCATCAACTTTCCACCATCTAAACTGTACTACAGTTGTAATGTAGAGCCATTTTCGGGATTTATGTCAAGCGAGAACGCATTTGGCTCGGTGCTCCAGCCTTTCGCTTGGCAGGTTCAGTTCTCAAAAGGACAATAACTAACTTGCCACGCTTAAATTATTCTGCAAGGTATCTTTTCATTCTCAAAAGTGCGCAATGACGGAGGATGCGGTGCCAACCCACGCAATCGGCGATTTGAAGCCACAATTTCAAGACGAGGCGACAGTATGGATCGCACCTGATGCGGTCATCGTGGGTGACGTGGACATTGGCGGGGATGTGACAGTGTGGTTCGGTTGCGCTATCCGCGCTGACATCGAAAAAATCTCCATTGGATCGGGGACAAACATCCAGGAGCATACGGTAATTCATGCCGACCCCAGCTTTCCTGTGGAGATCGCAAGCGGGTGCACGATTGGCCACCGCGCTCTACTTCATGGATGCGTAATCCAGGAGAACTGCCTTATAGGAATGGGAGCAATTGTACTCAACGGCGCAAGGATCGGTAAGAACTCGCTCGTAGGAGCCGGTGCCTTGGTGACCGAGGGTAAGGTTTTTCCGGAGCGTTCCCTAATCCTTGGGAGCCCAGCGACGGTCGTCCGAGGGCTTACCGATGAAGAGATTGAGAAAAATAGAGCCGCGGCGGCGCACTATGTCAAAAACGGCAAGCGGTTTCGATTGGCTTTCCGTTGAATGTTATCGCCCGGAACGGCGCTCTGAAGCGCCGCGCCGACATTGCGGCACGGCTGATGTTCAGCCGCGGGATGGTCCAAAAGTTACGAAAGTTTTGATGTCAGAAATTCTATAAAGCGCTGCGTCTTTGCCGGAATAAGTCGTGTTTCGGTGACAGCGTAGATGCTGACCGAGGAACCCTGCCATTCCGGCAGAACGCGCTGGAGCCGCCCGGAAGCCAGATCATCGGCAACAATCTTCTCGGGAAGCAGGGCAATTCCCTGATGATTCACCGCAAGCGCGCTGATCATCCCGACGTTGTTTAGCGTGAATCGGCCATGCACGTCGACATCAACGGTTTCAGTGCCACGTTGCAGTGTCCAGTTCGGGCTACGCGGCATGCAGATGCATTTATGCTCCGTCAGATTCGCCGGCGTGGTGGGTTCGCGCGACGCTCTGATATAGGCGGGGGACGCATAGAGGTGGCGGGAATGCTTCCCGATCAGGCGGGCGATCAGACCGGAATCCTCCAGCTTGCCAATGCGGATTGCGACATCGAACGGCTCCGTCACGAGATCGACCCGGCGCGGGGTCAAGTCGAACTCGAATGTGATGCTGGGATAGTTCCGCGCAAAATCAGCGATGATCGGCGTGAGGTAGACAGCGCCCAGATCGACCGGCAACGAAACGCGGAGGGTACCGGTGGGCTGCTCCAGCATCTCGCCGAGCTGCTCATGCGCCAGCCGTGCCTCGTCGACGATCCGCTTGCACCGTGCGTAGTAAAGTTGCCCCGCCTCCGTAAGCTCGATCTTGCGTGTCGTGCGATGCAGGAGCCTTAGACCAATTGCCTTTTCCAATTCACTAATCCGGCGTGACAGCGTGGAGTTCGGGATGCGCGCAGCCTCCGCTGCCTTACGGAAACTTTTGGCTTTAGCGACCTCTACAAACAGCGCCATGTCGTTCAGATGGTTCACCCGATTGCCCCATAAATGGAATTATGATTCCGGATACTCCGGATTTATCCCGAAATCAGAACGGAGGATAGTGATATCAGCAAATGGAGATGCCAGATGACCCCACTATTCACACCCGTCCATGTCGGCCGCAACACCCTTTCTAACAGCCTCGTGATGGCTCCAATGACCCGAAGCCGTGCCGCCTTCGACGGCACACCCGGCGAACTGGCCACAGACTATTATGCCCAGCGCGCCAGCCTTGGCCTGATCGTCACCGAAGGCACCCAGCCCTCCGATGATGGCCAGGGCTATCTGATGACACCGGGTATCTACACGCCTGCCCACATCGCCGGCTGGAAGAAAATCATATCCGCCGTCCACGACAAGGGCGGAAAAATCTTCATCCAGCTTATGCATGCAGGGCGCATGAACCACCCGGACAACACACCGCATCATCGCCAGGGCGTTGCACCGTCCGCAGTCGCCCCAGGAACGGGCATGTTCACAATGGTGGGGATGAAGGACATCCCCACGCCACGAGCGTTGAACACCGAAGAGGTGCGCCAGACCGTGGATGATTTCCGCAACGCGGCCCGCTCGGCGATTGACGCGGGTGCCGACGGCATCGAGATCCATGGTGCGAACGCCTACCTTGTCCAGCAGTTCTTCGCGCCGAGCGCCAACACCCGCACGGATAAGTACGGTGGCTCCCTAGAGAATCGCGCTCGCTTTGCCATCGAAGTGGTTTCGGCGATCGCCGACGAAATCGGTGCAGACCGCACAGCGATCCGCCTGTCCCCCGGCACGACGATATGGGGCATCGACGAAGGCGCAGAGGGACCGGACCTTTACCGCTACCTCGTTCCCGAACTCGACAAGCTCGGGCTTGCCTACCTGCACCTCATGCACCTGGGTAACGAGACGTTGGCATTAGACATCCGCAAGCTCTGGCACCAATCCCTGATCGTCAACCGTCCAGGTCGTCCGCGTGACCAGATCGGCACTGACGTGGCGTCCGGGCTGGCCGACCTGGAAGCCTATGGCCAGATGGTCCTGGCCAATCCCGACTTTGTAGAGCGGTTGAAGACGAATGCCGCGATGAACGTGGCAGACCCCAAAACCTACTATGGTGGCGGAGCAGAGGGCTACACGGATTACCCTGCCCTCGACACCTCGATTGATGCCCGTTCAGGCATGGAGGTTTGATATGACCCAATCACAAACGCCATCACGCTTTGCAGCAGGGGACGCATCAGTCGGCTCAAATGTAGAGGCAAAATTGAAGGTCCTGGTTGTCGGTGCGACGGGCTTTCTCGGAGCAAAGATCCTGCGCAATATTGCGGGTGACGAGAGCGCGAACGTCTTTGCCATGTCACGTAAAGGCGCTCCTGCAGCCGACGCCGTGGGCGTCGAATGGGTTCGCGGCGACATGATGGACCCGGCATCGCTGGATCGCGCCTTGCAGGGCGTCGACGTCGTCGTTAGCTCGGCAAACAGCTACATGAAGGGCAGCCTCGACACCGACTTCCAGGGGAACAAGAACCTCATCGAGGCAGCGGCACGGGCAAAGGTTGCCAGATTTGTCTTTCTCAGCATCGTGAGCTGTGAAGCGGCCTCGAAGGTCCCTCACTTCCACGCCAAGAAGGTGGCTGAGGATTTGATCAAGCAATCCGGCGTACCCTATGTCTTCATTCGGGCTCCCGCATTCCTCGACCAGAGCACGGACTATAATGCGAAGGCCGTGAAAGCTGGCAAGTTCCAGGGTATGGGCGACAAGACCACCAAGTGGTCCTATGTGCTGACCGATGACCTTGCCTTCTATCTTGCCAAGGCGGCAACGTATCGCGGTACCGAGATCGTCAACCAGACGATAGATGTCGGTTGGAGCGACGGTCCTAAGAACCAACAGGAGCTGGCCGACATCATGTCCGATGTCGTCGACAGGCGCCTGAAGACCCAGATCATTCCCTGGTGGCTTCTTCGAGTGGCTGCGCGGCCGGTCAGGCTGTTTTCAGAACTGGGTTACGATCTGATCCAGATGTTCCTGTTCTTCAGGACGGGGCTCTATGTCTCGGACATCGCCAAGCACGAGCGCTTCTTCGGGCCTGCTCCAACAACGCGTGACGCAATCACGCGATGGGCACGCGATCAGCGGCTCATTCCCTGAGACGCAAGAGGTCGACAATGGCGCGACGATGCGCCGTCATTCTAGAAAATCGACGTGAAAGAGCGCGAGCCCCCTGCGGCGGCGCCTCGCCAAGAGGATACAGGTATGAACAATTCTGCAAACCCTGAGAGGGAAAATTCTAACGAACCGCCTGCCACTGGTCGTGCCTTACGGCTGCAGGCTTATGGCGGACCGGAAGCCCTCACCGTTGATCGAGAAACCGCGTCCGAGCCGGGCCCGGGTGAGGTCTTGGTGTCGGTCAAGGCCGCTGCGGTAAACGGCATCGATTGGAAAATCCGGGAAGGCCACCTCCGCGAGCGCTTCAAGCTGATCCTGCCGGCGACGCTTGGCATCGAGATGGCCGGCGTCGTGCTTCGGACCGGCCCCGGCGTCAAAGGCGTGAAGGCCGGGGATCGGGTTATGGCCGCCCTCGGTGGTGTCGGAGCCTACGCCGACCATCTTGTCATCGATGCGGGCAAACTCATCCAGACCCCGAAAGCCCTGTCTGACGTCCAGGCTGCAGCTATCCCGGTAGCTTCCATGACGGCTTGGCATGTTATCCAGGCCGCGGGTTTCGACCTGTCTGGACGGCGGCTCTTGATTCAGGGCGCCGCCGGTGGCGTGGGCGGCTTCGCCGTCCAGTTCGCCAAGGCGGCCGGAGCAGTAGTTTATGCCACTGCCTCGACCACCAGCCTTCAGCACGTACGGGCGCTGGGTGCCGACGAGGTAATAGATTACCGCCATCAAACCTGGGGCATCTCACGGGCGAGATTGACTTCGTCGTCGACTTGGTAGGTGGCAACGCCTTGGACCAGTCCTGGACACTTCTGTCCCCTGGCGGCCTCCTGGTGAGCATCGCCGCTCCGGACGTGGTATCGCGCGCGCCAGAGGGTCGACGCGGGGTCTTTTTATCAAACAAGCCCGACACCGCGCGTCTGGCTGCAATTGCCCAGCAGGTCGCCGCTGGCACTTTACAGTCGACTATCGCCGAAGTGGTCGCCTTCGATGATCTGTCGGCGGCCATCGAGCGCAATCGCACGGGTCACGCTCCCGGCAAGATCGTCGCAGATCTCACCCGCTGATCACCACGTCTTACGCGGTGATGGTGATGAGGATCAGGACCCGGCCCCAAGGGCCGGATGGACCGGAGGGCGATTTCACCGCTGCGCACGAGACCAGCGCCTCGCTGACCAATTGCGTTTCATAGCGGCAAGAGGCGCGCGGTTTGTGTGCCGGCTTTGCGAAGCAATATTGTGGACCCCAAGTATTGTTCTCCCGTTCATCTCCACGCTCGCGCTCAATCCCGACCGAGGCGACACAATCTAAATGAAAGACCTTTTATGAGCGACACCGTCAAACCATCAGTCTACCTGCTGCATGGCTGCCCCTTCTGCATGAAGCTCCGCTTGTTCCTGCTTGAGGCGAACCTGATAGATAAGGTCGACATTCAGTTGGTCAAAAGCGGCAGCGAAGAATTACGTCATGTCAAAGAGAAGCTCGCCGTGCATCTGCCCAAGGTCGGTTTTCCTACGGTCGAACTAACCCCCGAACAGTATATGGCCGAATCCGACGACATCATCGCTTGGTTCACAAAGCGCGCGGGGATCGATATCGAAACGTTGCCGACCTTCCAGGATTTTGTCAGCGGTATCTTCGATCGGTATCTCGGGATGTACCGTGAGAACATGCAGCTCAAGCAGCAGGACACCTGAGTCCAGTTTTACGGCATTTGCTTATGTCTCGGATTTTGGTGTTCGAGTACGAGCTGGCCCCAGCCTTCACAGAACCATTCGCCAAATCAGTCACGAGCGAGCACTGGTTTATCCAAGAAAGGAACAGGCATTGGAAATCGGGATTGATAGTTTTGCCATGCTTGCGCCAGAGCCTAGTACTGGTCGTCTGCAGTCCGCCGTCGACCGTATGGAGAGCGTGCTGGCTGAGGTGGAACTGGCAGACCAGGGTGGCCTCGACGTCTTTGGAATGGGTGAGCACCATCGCGAGAATGCGCTGGATTCGTCGCCGGCAGTTATACTGGCCGCTGCGGCTGCCCGAACGAAAGCCATTAGGCTGACGAGCGCCGTCGCCGTTATAAGCGCGGCGGATCCAGTGCGTGTTTCCAGAACTTCGCAACGCTGGATCTTATATCAAGGGGTCGTGCAGAATTGGTGGTTGGCCGGGGCTCGTTCATCGAAGCCTATCCGCTGTTCGGCTACGATCTTCGGGATTACGACGCCTTGTTTGTCGAGAAACTGGATCTGCTTTTGAAGCTCAACGAAGCGCCCCATATAACGTGGCAGGGACGTTTCCGCCCATCGCTGGCCAGTGTGTTTATCCGCGGCCGCATCAGGATCGACTGCCGGTGTGGCTTGGCGTCGGCGGCACGCCGGAATCCTTCGCTCGCGCCGGGTCCCTCGGCATGCCGCTCATGGTTGCGATCATCGGTGGTAGTTTCGAGCGTTTCCGACCACTTGTGGATCTCTACAGGCGCGCGTGGCAGGCCGCCGGACACTCGCACCACTACGGCAGCCATGCCAATCTCAACCCAAGCGGTATCGTTCCAGTAGGACCCGATCGGGACTTTGAGGAGGCGGTCTAAGAAACAAGAATAGCTGCCCCTCCGCTAAACCAGGAAACAGTCGGCTAGGCTGCTCACTCGTTCGCTATGGCGAGAACCAAACCCTCCGCTTTGCGTTAACTGACGGGCCTTTCGTCTGTTGCAAGCAGAATCATGAATTTGAAATAGGATCTCAGTAATGGTCAATCGTTCAGAAATCTTCGATTACGCGCAAAAAGAGTTCGGGGTGAAACCGGATTACCCTTTTAAAAAATTTCCCCACTACGCGGTCCTTCGACATTCCGACGACAACAAATGGTTTGGACTTGTGATGAACGTCTCCAAGAACAAGATCGGGCTTCAAGGCGATGACGAAATAGACATTATCGACCTTAAGTGCACGGTCGAGAAAGTCAGCGACCTCAGCAACCAAGATGGTTTTCATCCCGCCTATCATATGAATAAGGAACATTGGCTCACTGGACGACTGGATGGCTCCCTAAGCAAGCAGGAAATATTTGCGCTTTTACGGGAGAGTTACGAGCTGACGAAGTGAGAAGGTCTCCTAAATCGATCTCCCCTGCTTTGGACGAATTTCAAGCATTGACCTTAGCGAGATCACGAGCAGCAGGTAGCGAGATTCTAGAGGCGGGTGGGAATATCGGTAGATGTCTGAGGAACCCCGGATGTCGCTCACATAGGCTTTTGGCAAACGAGAACAGCTCCTGGCGACCTCGGAGGTCATTCCAGGCCGTGCTCATTAGTTGCGCCAATTGCGCGGATGCGAATTGGGCACCAGGCAACTCCGATACGCGCTCCGCCAGGCGATCGAGCAGCCAGCGGAAGGGCAATTGGGGAAGACTCCCCGCACGTGAATCCAAGGCGGCAGCACATCGGCCAGCAGCGCGCCGCTGGCCGGATCGAGCAATACGTGGCCGCCGATATAACCCACGGCCCATGTCAGAACAGCAAAGTGTAAAGCGCGAGATCGTTAACTCACTTTGCTGTATCACTCATTCGTTATCCTGGATCAATCCGCGAGACGGCCGCTGAGGTTGAATACAAAAGATAAAGCCAACATTCCAGAAGATCGCACGCCTTGCGGGCGTCGGGACGGCAACCGTCGAGCGGGTGCTGAACGGCCGCGGAGGTGTGCGTCCCGCCCTTGTGGAGAAGGTCACGGCCGCAGCACGCGCACTCGACTATCCGAAGCGGCTGCCGGATATCCATCGCGGTATCGTGCGTATCGATGTCCTTCTCATGCGACCGGACGACGTTCTACTCCCGGCTCGCGGAGGCCTTCGGGCGAGGCGCCGCTTTGCTCGATTCAACGATCGCGGTGCATCGCACCTTCCTGGATGAGCAAGAGCCACTCATGATCGCGGAGTGGATCGCAAGACCTAAGGGAAAGCGTGCCGGCCTGATCGTCGCTGCACCGGACCAACCGGAGGTCCGCGCCGCGCTTCGTTCGGTCGAGGCTGAAGGCGTTCCGATCATCCAGATCGTCACGCGGGCAGAAAGCGTCGAGGCGAGCTACGTCGGGATCGACAACTACGCCGCCGGGCGAAGCGCCGGCCTGTTTATCTCGAGCATGCAGCCACATGACGGGACGGTCGTCGCACTCTGTCACAGCCAGATTTACCAGGTTCACCGCGATCGTATTCGCGGTTTTTCCGACTATTTCGCGGAGCGCCCGCGCAACTGAATGGAATTCGCCGCTGTTCTTTTTGGGCAGGACCAGGCCATCCGCAGCGCGGAAATGCTGGTAGAGGCGCTCAAGGCGTGGCCGGATCTGGTGGGCTTCTACAATGCAGGCGGCGCCAATTCCTCGCTCGCATCGGTCCTACGCAAGCACCCACGCGGCCGGGACATCTTCTTCGTCGGCCATGAACTTACCGAGCGAAGTGCAGCCGCCTTACGGGACGGTGTCATGTCCGTCGTCCTGGACCAGGCGCCAGAGGCCCAGGCGCGCCGCGGGCTTGATCTGATGCTCGCCCGCCTCGGCCTTGTCAGCGAGCCGATCGCTAACGATCCGATCCGCTTGGTTACAATCACTCGGGAAAATCTCTGACACCGAGCGCTTGATCTGATTTGATCAACAAACTAGGAGCGGATGCTCCACCTGGAGACTACGATCGCCCCATAAATCGAGGGGGAGATTGATGACAAGACGCACCACGGTCCATGACCTGCAGAGCCAAAAAGGCACACGCAAGTGGCTCCAGCTGCATGTTGACAACGCTGAGGAAGCCGCGGCAGCGGTGGAGTGCGGGATCACCATCCTGTCCTGCGAACCGGACCACAATCTTGAAACTATTCGCTCGGCCGTGCCGTTTGCCTTCCTGTCGGTGGGCATGCCTCACGGTGCCGTTTCATCGCAGCAAGAAGCAATCCGTCTCGGTTTTCAGATGCTGAAGCGTGGCGCCGACTCGATCTATTGTTCTCATTCACCCTATTTCATCGAGGCAATGGCGAGGGAAGGCGTACCGGTGACCGGTCATGTCGGGTTCGTGCCGAACCGTGCCACATGGACAAATTTCCGAGCGATCGGCAGGACGCCGGAGGAAGCGCTCCGTGTGCTGCGCGCCGTGAGGGATCTCGAGAACGCGGGTGCAGCAGCGGTCGAGGTCGAAGTGGTGCCCGTGCGCCTCGCCGACTACATCACCCGCAACACGCCGATGATCACCATGGGAATGGGCTGCGGTTCGGGCTGCGACACGCAATATCTCTTCTCGTCGGACGTGCTTGGCACGCATGCTGACCACTATCCCCGCCATGCCAAACGATACTCCGATTTCGTCGCCCTCATGGCCGAGCTGCAGACGAAACGCGTTGAAGCCTTCCGCGCATTTGCTGCCGATGTCGCCAGCGGCGCCTACCCCGAAACGAAGCATCAGGTGGACATGGATGACGCCGCCTTCGAACGCTTCTCCACTCTCGCCCAATCGATCTGACGGAGATCCCGATGGATGACCTGACCTTTGGCAAACGCAACAAGCGGGGCGATTGGGCTCCCGACGGACGGATCGAGACCGCACCCGTCTTCACACTACCTCCGAAGCCGCTTGCTTTCCTGAAATGGCTGCCACACTATTTCCTGCCGTGGAACGTGCTCTTCGCCGCCTCTGCTGTCGCCTACTGGCATTTCATCGTGCCGGAAGCGGAGGTCCTTAAAACCTTCCACTTTACGTGGATCCTGCGACTCTTCCTCGTCAAATGCGTTGCCGTTTTCCTGTTTTACGGTGCCTTCGAACTGCGCCTGTATATCCTTCGCGCCCAGGAAAACCGCTTCAAGTACAATGGCAAGTTTCCCGGCGACAACAAGAACCCGGCCTTCCTCTTCAACAGCCAGAATGCCGATGGCATCATCCGGACCTTCGGAATGGCTCTTCCGATCTGGACGGCATTGGAGGTCGGTATCCTCTATGCCTATGCCGATGGGCTCGTGCCGTGGGTGTCCTTCGCCGCGAACCCCTGGTACCTGTTCGGAATCGCGCTTGTCATGCCGATTTTCCATGAGGCCCATTTCTTCGCGATTCATCGGCTGATTCACTGGGCCCCGCTTTATCGCTGGATCCATTCCGTCCACCACAACTCGGTCAATCCGTCGCCCTGGTCATCGCTGTCGATGCATCCGGTGGAGCAACTGCTCTATTTTTCCTCCGCGCTGATCCACCTTATCATCCCGTCGAATCCCATTCTTGCGATCTATCAGTTGCACTATTCCGGCTTTGGGGCGGTCGTCGGCCATCTTGGTTTCGACAAGATCGAACTGGGCGTGGAGGCAGCGATCGACAGCCATGCCTATACCCATTACCTGCATCACAAGTTTTTCGAGGTGAACTACGGCGACGGCCTTGTGCCTTTCGACAAGTGGTTTGGTACCTGGCACGACGGGACCAAGGAAAGCGATGCGCGGATGCAGGCACGATATGAAAAGCGTAAGGCCCGCGCCAATGCGGCGACCGCCGCAAAGTAACGAGGACACCATGACCGACTGGATTCCCGCCTGCCGCCTCGACGATATCGAACAGGAAGGAGCGCGCCGCTTCGACCACTCCGGCCGAACCTATGCGCTCTATCGTTCCCCGGACGACGAGGTCTTCTGCACCGACGGGCTGTGCACGCATGAGGCGATTCACCTCGCCGATGGACTCGTCATGGACTACGAGATCGAATGCCCCAAGCATTCCGGCATCTTCGATTACCGCACCGGCGAGGCCAAGCGCTTGCCGGCCTGCAAGAACCTCAACGTCTACGCGGCGCGCGTCGAGGATGGGGCGGTGCTGGTCGAACTGCCGGGCTGAAGTATCCGGTCGGACCGCGTTTTACTTTCTCTCTCACACGCGAGGCTTGGTCATGTCCTCTTTTGTCATCGTAGGCGCTGGGGAGTGCGGCGCACGCGCAGCCTTTGCGTTGCGTGAACGGGGTTTCGACGGCGCTGTCACTCTCATCGGTACGGAACCCCTCTTGCCCTATGAGCGGCCACCACTCTCCAAGGATGCCATCGTCGCGGGCGCCCGGCCAACTTTCGTTGCCGATGCCGCCCGCTTCGAGGCAGAGCGCATCCGGATAGTCATCGGCGTGTCGGTGACCGCAATCGACCGGAACGGAAGAAACGTAGCGCTGTCGAACGGCTCTCGGCTTCCGTATGACAAGCTTCTTCTGGCAACTGGTGCCAGTGCACGAGAACTGCCGACGGCGCCGTGTTCGGACGGCCGCGTCCGCGTCCTGCGCACCCATGGCGATGCCTCGGCCATCCGCCCGCACATGGCCGAAGGCAACCATATCGCGATCATCGGCGGCGGCTTCATCGGCCTGGAGCTTGCCGCCAGCGCCCGAAAACTCGGCGCAAGCGTCACGCTTCTCGAAGGCCTGCCGCGCGTTCTTACTCGCGGCGTCCCGGCCGAAATCGCCGAGATGGTCTGCAATCGCCATCGAGGCGCCGGCGTGGATCTTCTCTTCGGTATCAAAATAGCCGCGATCGATGAACGGCCGAGTGACGTGCGCATCTCGCTGGAAGACGGCCGGGTGATTGCGGCCAACCTTCTGGTCCTCGGTATCGGCTCGGTGCCGAATGTGGCGCTCGCCGATGCGGCCGGCCTTGTCATCGACAACGGCATCGCGGTCGATCAGCATCTGCAAACAAGCGATCCCGATATCTTCGCGGCCGGGGACTGTTGCTCCTTTCCAATCGGTCACTACGGTGGTCGGCGCATCCGGCTAGAGTCCTGGCGCAATGCGCATGAGCAGGGCGCGCTTGCCGGCGCCAACATGATGGGCGCACAAGAAACCAGCGCCGCTGTGCCGTGGTTCTGGTCGGATCAGTACGACCTGACGCTGCAGATCGCGGGGCTTGCCGAGGAGGCTGTAACGACGGTTCGACGTGATCTGTCGACCGAGGCGTTCATCCTCTTCCATCTTGGCGCCGATGGCCTGCTTGCCGCGAGCGGCATCGGACCGGGCAACGCGATTGCTCGCGATATCCGGCTCGCCGAGATGCTGATTGCCGCCGGACGTCATCCCGATCCGGCAGCGCTCGCCGCACCGGCGATCAAGCTGAAACAACTGCTCGCCGCCTGATCTCCCTCACCTTATCAATATCAACTTGAATAGACCGCTCGATGGCGGTTCGACTGAGGGTTGTCATGACCACCCACGTGCTCACAGTATCCTGCCAATCGACGCGGGGATCGTTGCGGCGATTTCAAGCTATCTCGCCGAGCAGGGCTGCAACATCGTCGATTCCAGCCAGTTCGACGATCTCGATACCGGCAAGTTCTTCATGCGCGTCTCCTTCATCTCGGAGGAAGGTGTGGGCGGGCCGGCGCTCGCCGAAGGCTTCAAGCCGATCGCCGAGAAGTTTGCCATGGACGCCGAGATCCACGATGCCGAGAAGCGCATGAAGGTGCTGTTGATGGTCTCGCGCTTCGGCCATTGCCTCAACGACCTGCTCTATCGCTGGAAGATCGGCGCGCTGCCGATCGACATCGTCGGCGTCGTCTCCAACCATTTCGATTACCAGAAAGTGGTGGTCAACCACGACATTCCCTTCCACCACATCAAGGTGACGAAGGACAACAAGCCGCAGGCCGAAGCGCAGCTGCTTGATATCGTCGAGCAGACCGACACCGAGCTATTGGTGTGAGCGTCGCCGTTGCGGGCTCACCTACCTCGGAAATTCGGCGGGCGCTTCTCAAGGAACGCGGCCATGCCTTCCTTTTGGTCTTCAGTCCCGAAGAGCGCGTGGAAGACGCGACGTTCGAATAGTAACCCTTCTCGAAGCGATACTTCGTCTGCCCGATCCACAACTTCGCGCGCTGCGAGGGTTGTTGCCCTGCCATAAGAGGCGATGGTCTTGGCTGCGTTCATCGCCTCGTCAATAAGCCGATCATTGTCGAATACCCTTGCCACGAGCCCGCTACGCTCGGCCTCCTCCGCATCTATTATCCGCCCAGTGAGGATTATATCCATGGCCTTGGCCCGCCCGATCAGCCGCGTGAGCCGTTGCGAGCCACCCATGCCGGGGATCACACCCAGTTTCACTTCGGGCTGGCCGAACTTGGCGGATCTGCTGGCATAGATTATGTCGCACATCATCGCTAGCTCGCAGCCACCACCCAACGCAAAACCGGACACGGCCGCAATTTTCGGCGTGCGGATGCTCGAGAGCTTTTCCCAGCCGGCGAAGAAGTCCTCATGGAACATATCTATATAGGACTTGCTGGCCATTTCCTTGATATCAGCGCCAGCAGCGAATGCCCTATCCGTTCCAGTCAATACAATGCAGCCCACGTCGGGATCACGGTCGAGAGGGATAAGAGTCTCGGTTAGCTTCTCCATCATTTGCGAGTCCAGCGCATTGAGTATCTCCGACCGGTTCATCCGTATGAGGACCACCCTACCCTCACGGGTGACGTTCAGCGGTTCGTTCATGTTTAACTCCAATGAAAGAACACAAGGGGTAAAACACCTCAGTTTGGCGGCTTTTCCTCGGGTTCTGTTGTTTTTGACCGGCATTTTCGCCGATCGGCTAAATCTCTTCCTTCCGCGCGACAGGCATCTGCCGTTCGGTTCTTGAACCAGTCTCCAATGCGTGACCCTGATGCACATGGCTTCGGTCACCGAGTGGCGTTCGGCTCCCAGCTTCCCATTCTCCTTGAGGGGCGCAGCCCAGACCTGACGGGCTCGCTAGACGAACATCAGGACAGCCGGGATATCGTCGACGCGCCTTCCGTGGTGCTGGTGTCGCGCGGCTCGTAGGACAATATGCAAATGTTAAAGTGGCATCGGCGGCTCGCTGCGTACCGGTCGCCTTTGCAGTGCTGCCCTTGCAGCAAGGAATACTTACGCTCACGTTGCGATTGCCTGCTCAAATTCCACAAGCGTTCCGAAAAAGTCGGCCGGGTGCGCAAACAGAACCGGAAGGCCGTGTGCCCCGGCTTTCGGGTTGCCTGATCCGAGCATTCGTACGCCCAACCCAGAGACTTTCCTGCCCGTTGCGTGGATGTCGTCGACCTCGAAGCAAATGTGGTGAATGCCACCGGAGGGGTTTTTTGCCAGAAAGGACCTGATCGGCGAGTCTTCCCCGAGCGGATAGAGAAGCTCGATCTTGGTATTCAGGAACTGGATGAAAACGACCGTGACGCCGTGTTCCGGCAGATCATGCGGCGGCGAAACCATTGCACCGATTTTCCCGTAGAGGGCGACGGCACCTGCAAGGTCCGGCACGGCGATGGCAATATGATTTAAGGGACCGAGCATGTGACCTCACGAATTGCGCAAACTGCCCTGCATCAGATCGATGATTGCGCGAGCAGCTTCAAGAACATTGGTGCCGGGACCGAAGACGGCAGCGACGCCGTTTGCGATCAGAAAGTCGTAGTCCTTACGCGGAATGACGCCACCGACGACGACGATGATATGGCGTGCGCCGCGAGCCTCAAGTGCCGCCACGAGCTGGGGCGCCAGGGTCTTGTGCCCGGCGGCGAGCGACGATATGCCGACAACGTGAACCTTGTTGGCGACCGCCATTTCGGCCGCTTCTTCGGGCGTCTGGAATAACGGTCCAGCCAGAACCTCGAAGCCGATGTCACCAAATGCGGACGCGATAATCTTGGCACCGCGGTCATGCCCGTCCTGCCCAAGCTTGGCCACCATGATCTTCGGCTTGAACGAAAGCGATTTTGCAAAGTCGCCAACGCGATGGACCAATGTTGAATATTCCGGATCGTCTTCATAGGCAGCGCGATACACGTCGGTCACCACTTCGGGCGTGGCGGTGTGATCACCGAAGATCAGGCGCATTGCGTCCGAGATCTCGCCCACCGTAGCGCGCGCACGCGCTGCACTGACGGCGGCCTCCAGAAGATTTCCATCGCCGCTGCGTGCGATGTCCGTCAACATCGAGAGAGCCGCGGCGGTGGTCGCCTGATCGCGGCGGGATTTCGTATCTTCGATCCGCTTAACCTGGGCGATGCGAACGGCAGCATTGTCGATGTCCAGTGTATCAAGGGTGTCTTCGTTCTCAAGCCGATATTTGTTGACGCCAACGATGACCTCTTCGCCACGATCGACGGCTGCCTGGCGGCGGGTTGCGGCTTCCTCGATCCTGCGCTTGGGCATGCCTGTTGCGACAGCTCGTGTCATGCCACCAAGCGCCTCGACTTCCTCGATCAAAGCCCAGGCCTGCGTCGCAAGCTCGGCAGTCAGACTTTCCACGTAATAGGATCCCGCCAGTGGATCTATTACCCTGGTGACACCCGTCTCGTGCTGCAGGATAAGCTGTGTGTTGCGGGCGATTCGGGCGGAGAATTCGGTCGGCAATGCAATCGCTTCATCCAGCGCGTTGGTGTGCAAGGATTGGGTGCCGCCCAGAACGGCAGCCAGCGCCTCATAGGCGGTGCGAATGACGTTGTTGTAGGGATCCTGTTCCTGCAGCGAGACGCCCGAGGTCTGGCAATGAGTACGCAGCATCAAGGACGAGGCTTTTTGCGGCTTAAATTCTTCCATGATCCGCGACCATAGAAGCCGGGCGGCACGAAGCTTGGCCGCCTCCATGAAGAAATTCATGCCAATCGCGAAGAAGAAGGAGAGCCGCCCGGCGAAATCGTCAACATCTAAGCCCTTGGCGATGGCCGCGCGCACATATTCGCGTCCGTCTGCCAGTGCAAAGGCAAGCTCCTGCACCAGCGTCGCACCCGCCTCTTGCATGTGATAGCCGGAGATGGAGACCGAGTTAAACTTCGGCATCTCCTTTGATGTATAGGCGATGATGTCTGCAATAATCCGCATGGAAGGTTCCGGAGGATAGATGTACGTATTGCGGACCATGAATTCCTTTAAAATATCGTTCTGGATGGTGCCCGAAAGCATCGCGCGAGGAACGCCCTGCTCCTCGCCAGTGACAATAAAATTCGCCAGAATAGGGATGACCGCACCGTTCATGGTCATAGAGACGGACATGTCTTGCAGAGGAATGCCATCGAAGAGTATCTTCATGTCCTCGACGCTGTCGATCGCCACACCCGCCTTGCCAACATCGCCGACGACGCGCGCGTGATCGCTGTCATAGCCACGATGAGTGGCAAGGTCGAAGGCAACGGAGAGGCCCTTCTGACCGGCCGCAAGATTGCGCCGATAGAAACCGTTGGATGCTTCGGCTGTAGAAAAGCCGGCATACTGCCGGATCGTCCACGGGCGACCCGTATACATTGTGGCGCGTGGCCCTCGAACGAACGGCGCAAAACCCGGCAAAGAATCGAGGTGATCAATCGCCTTCAGATCTTGTTGCGTGTACAGCGGCTTGACGGCAATTCCTTCTGGCGTGCTCCAGATTAGGTTTTCGGCCGGCGACTTCAACTCTCTCGTTGCCAACGTCGCCCAATCAGCGAGGGTCTTGTCGCTCGTCATTACTCGAACTCCATGATCAGTTCGTCGACTGCGAGACTTTGGCCCACAATCGCGACGACACGCCTTACCTTACCCCGTCGCTCCGCGCGTAACGTGTTTTCCATCTTCATGGCTTCAACCGCGGCGATTGCTTGCCCTGGCTCGACCTCGTCTCCCTCCTTGACCGCCACGTGGGTAATTATGCCTGGCATCGGGCAGAGCAGCATCTTGGATGTGTCGGCGGGCTGTTTGAACAGCATCAGCGCCGCAAGCTGTGCAACGCGCGGCTCGCGCACATAGGCGACGATGTCTATCCCCTGCCAACGCAGCCGAATGCCGGTTCCCACGATAGACACCTTTACGCCGATCGGGTCGCCGTCGACATGAAATACTGCATGACGCTGACCTGGCGTCCAAATACTACCTATATTCACCGCGTTGTCCGTAAAACGCACTGTGCCGCCCTCTGGCGAGGCTTCGAAATCAATCTCGAATAGCTTTTCGCCAATCTTCACCACCCAGTCACGTTTGATAATTCTGCGATGGTTTCCGATTGTCCCGGAGATCCGTACCGCCCGGCGTTGTATGGAGTGATTGATGAGGGCCGCAACGGCGGCAAGCGTGCAAGACGACTTGGCGTCCGGAACTACACCGTGGAAGCCATCAGGAAATTCTTCTTGGATAAACGAAGTGTTGATGTCACCAGACCGAAATCGATCATGCTGCATCACCGCGGAGAGAAATGGCAAGTTGTGGCCGACGCCTTCTACCTCGAAATCGTCAAGTGCCCTGCTCATGGTGTCGATGGCAGCCAATCGATCAGGGGCCCAAGAGCAGAGCTTTGCCACCATGGGATCATAGTACATAGAGATCTCCCCGCCTTCGAATACGCCGGTATCGTTGCGCACGATGGTGCCGTCCGCCCTTTTCCCTTCCAGTGGCGGACGGTAACGCGACAGGCGGCCGATCGAGGGGAGGAAATTGCGGTAGGGGTCCTCAGCGTAGAGCCGGCTCTCGATGGCCCAACCATTCAGCTTCACGTCTGCTTGACCGAAAGAAAGTTTTTCGCCAGCGGCGACACGGATCATCTGTTCGACCAAATCAACGCCGGTGATGAGTTCTGTGACCGGGTGCTCGACTTGCAGACGGGTATTCATTTCAAGGAAGTAGAAATTGCGAGCACCATCAACGATGAATTCGACGGTGCCGGCGGAGTGATAGCCCACGGCCTTTGCGAGGACAACGGCCTGCTCGCCCATGGCATTACGCGTTTCCGTATCAAGAAACGGTGAGGGCGCCTCTTCGATGACCTTCTGGTTTCGCCGCTGGATCGAACATTCGCGCTCTCCGAGATAGAGGACCGTGCCATGTTTGTCCCCGAGCACCTGAATTTCGATATGACGCGGTTGTGTGACAAATTTCTCGATAAAGATTCGGTCATCGCCAAAGGAAGCACTCGCCTCATTTTTGGAGGACTGAAACCCCTCTTGCGCTTCGACATCGTTCCAGGCAATGCGCATGCCCTTTCCACCACCGCCCGCCGATGCCTTAATCATCACCGGATAGCCGATTTCGCGGGAAATCTTCGACGCTTCATGGGCATCGGTAATGAGGCCCATGTGGCCGGGCACTGTGGAAACACCCGCCTCCGCCGCCAGCTTCTTCGAAGAAATTTTGTCGCCCATAGCCGAAATGGCTCCAACCGGCGGCCCGACGAAAGCAACGCCTTCCCTTTCCAGCGCACGTGCAAACTCTGCATTTTCCGACAGAAAGCCGTAGCCTGGATGCACCGCATCGGCGCCAGATTTACGGATCGCGTCGAGAATCGTGTCCATGACGAGATAGGACTGGTTCGATGGTGCCGGTCCGATATGCACCCCCTCGTCGGCCAACTTTACGTGCAAAGCTCCAGCATCCACGTCGGAATAGACGGCGACCGTGGCGATGCCCATTTTTCTGGCCGTCTTGATGACGCGGCAAGCAATTTCACCGCGGTTCGCAATCAGTATTTTTTTGAACATGATATTTCCGCCTACGACGTCATCGCTACGTCAAGAAATCGTTATCTGTCTTGAAATCTGTGGCGTCTCAACCCTTGAGGACTTCGACCAGCGTCTTGCCCAGGCGCGCCGGGGAAGGCGATACCTCGATGCCAGCCTGCTCCATGGCCGCGATCTTGGATTCCGCATCACCCTTCCCGCCGGAAACGACAGCGCCCGCATGGCCCATTGTGCGGCCCTTCGGAGCCGTGCGACCGGCGATGAAGCCGGCCATCGGCTTCTTGCGACCCTTCTTGGCCTCGTCGATCAGGAACTGCGCTGCTTCTTCTTCAGCCGCGCCGCCGATTTCGCCGATCATGATGATCGACTTGGTTTCGTCGTCGGCGAGGAACATTTCGAGGATGTCGATGAACTCGGTTCCCTTGACCGGGTCGCCGCCGATACCGACGGCCGTCGTCTGGCCAAGGCCTTCGTTCGACGTCTGGAACACGGCTTCATAGGTGAGCGTGCCGGAGCGCGAAACGATACCGACCGAGCCCTTGCGGAAGATCGAGCCCGGCATGATGCCGATCTTGCATTCTTCCGGCGTCATGATGCCCGGGCAGTTCGGTCCAAGCAGGCGCGACTTGGAGCGGTCGAGGCGAGCCTTGACGCGGACCATGTCCATGACCGGGATGCCTTCGGTGATGCAGGTGATGAACGGGATCTCGGCTTCGATCGCCTCGATGATCGCATCGGCAGCGCCGGCCGGCGGAACGTAGATGACACTGGCATTGGCGCCGGTCCGTTCCTTGGCTTCGGCAACCGTCGCGAAGATCGGCAGGCTTTCGCCCTTCGAACCGGTCCAGGTTTCGCCACCCTTCTTCGGGTGGATACCACCGACCATCTGCGTACCGTAATAGGCAAGCGCCTGCTCGGTGTGGAAGGTGCCGGTCTTGCCGGTCAGGCCCTGAACGAGGACCTTGGTCTCTTTATTGACGAGAATAGGCATACTTTCGGGTCCTTCAAATTAGGCGTTGATCGCAGCGACGATCTTCTTGGCCGCATCGTCCAAGTCGTCAGCCGCAGTGATCGCAAGACCCGATTCGTTGAGGATCTTCTTGCCGAGTTCGACATTGGTGCCTTCGAGGCGCACCACGAGCGGAACCTTCAGGCCGACTTCCTTGACCGCGGCAATGACGCCCTCGGCAATGACATCGCACTTCATGATGCCGCCGAAGATGTTGACGAGAATGCCTTCGACCTTGGGGTCTGCGGTGATGATCTTGAAAGCCGCAG
>NZ_JABDWD010000031.1:0-2500 GCF_019685115.1 Rhizobium sp. NZLR11
CCCGTAAACGCAAAAGCCCGCCATGAGGCGGGTTTTTGGGTATTGTGTGTTTGATCATGGAAGGATTGGTTGCGGGGGCAGGATTTGAACCTGCGGCCTTCAGGTTATGAGCCTGACGAGCTACCGGGCTGCTCCACCCCGCGCCATGGCAAATCCATTGGATCTGCTTGAGTATTATAACACGAAAGGCCGCTTGTTAGCGGCCTTTTGACGGCGTTTGCCGTTGATTGTTTTGAGAAGATTGGTTTTGTTGGCGCATGCATCTTTCCGAAGCCTTAAGGCTCCGGGAGCATGCGTTAAGTTGCGCTTTGCAGACCTGGCAGCGACCTACTCTCCCGCGTCTTAAGACGAAGTACCATGGGCGCAGGGGCGTTTCACGGCCGTGTTCGGAAAGGGAACGGGTGCAGCCACCCCGCCATAACCACCAGGTCGGCAAAGCGCAACTTTATGTTTTGAGAAGCTGGCAGGCGTTAGCCTGTTTTCTTTTTTTGAACACGTCTTCGATCTTTTCCACCCGAGGGCGCTTGTGGCACCCATACAGGCCAGAGGCCGTCGCGCTCGGTAGCGCGGGCCGTCCGCAGCGCCATTGGCGCGTCAGGACAAAGGTCAAGCATCATCGAACTTTGTTCGATGAGCACAGTCAATGAGAACGATCAAGCCAATCGAGCTATTAGTACCGGTAAGCTTCATGCGTTGCCGCACTTCCACACCCGGCCTATCAACGTGGTCGTCTTCCACGGCTCTGATAGGGAATACTCGTTTTCAGGTGGGTTTCCCGCTTAGATGCCTTCAGCGGTTATCCCGTCCATATGTAGCTACCCTGCTATGCCCTTGGCAGGACAACAGGTCCACCAGAGATATGTCCATCCCGGTCCTCTCGTACTAGGGACAGATCCTGTCAATATTCCTACACCCACGGCAGATAGGGACCGAACTGTCTCACGACGTTCTGAACCCAGCTCACGTACCGCTTTAATTGGCGAACAGCCAAACCCTTGGGACCTGCTCCAGCCCCAGGATGCGATGAGCCGACATCGAGGTGCCAAACAACCCCGTCGATATGGACTCTTGGGGGTCATCAGCCTGTTATCCCCGGCGTACCTTTTATCCGTTGAGCGATGGCCCTTCCACGCGGGACCACCGGATCACTATGACCGACTTTCGTCTCTGCTCGACTTGTCAGTCTCGCAGTCAGGCGGGCTTATGCCATTGCACTCGACGACCGATTTCCGACCGGTCTGAGCCCACCATCGCGCGCCTCCGTTACTCTTTCGGAGGCGACCGCCCCAGTCAAACTACCCACCATACACTGTCCCGGACCCGGATAACGGGCCGCGGTTAGACATCCATGACGATAAGGGTGGTATTTCAAGGATGGCTCCACGGAAACTGGCGTCCCCGCTTCAAAGCCTACCACCTATCCTACACATGCCGACACGAATGCCAGTGTAAAGCTATAGTAAAGGTGCACGGGGTCTTTCCGTCTGACCGCAGGAACCCCGCATCTTCACGGGGAATTCAATTTCACTGAGTCTATGTTGGAGACAGCGGGGAAGTCGTTACGCCATTCGTGCAGGTCGGAACTTACCCGACAAGGAATTTCGCTACCTTAGGACCGTTATAGTTACGGCCGCCGTTTACTGGGGCTTCGATTCAAAGCTTGCACCTCTCCTCTTAACCTTCCAGCACCGGGCAGGCGTCAGACCCTATACGTCGTCTTGCGACTTCGCAGAGCCCTGTGTTTTTGATAAACAGTCGCTACCCCCTGGTCTGTGCCACCCCATCATACTTGCGTAGAATGGGGTCACGCTTCTTCCGAAGTTACGCGTGCAATTTGCCGAGTTCCTTCAACATAGTTCTCTCAAGCGCCTTGGTATACTCTACCTGACCACCTGTGTCGGTTTCGGGTACGGTCTATACGGTGGAGCTATTTCCTGGAACCGCTCCGCTGCCCATCCAATCCAATTAGAATGAACAACTTGTGCAATCCGTCACTACCACCAGGCCCACGAATATTAACGTGGTTCCCATCGACTACGCATTTCTGCCTCGCCTTAGGGGCCGGCTAACCCTGCTCAGATTAACTTTAAGCAGGAACCCTTGGTCTTTCGGCGAGAGGGTCTCTCACCCTCTTTATCGTTACTCATGTCAACATTCGCACTTCCGATACCTCCAGGAGCCCTCACGGGTCTCCCTTCATCAGCTTACGGAACGCTCCGCTACCACGTGTATTGCTACACATCCTCAGCTTCGGTGCATGGCTTCAGCCCCGTTACATTTTCGGCGCAAAGACCCTTATTTAGACCAGTGAGCTGTTACGCTTTCTTTAAATGATGGCTGCTTCTAAGCCAACATCCTGGTTGTTTTGGGATCCTCACATCCTTTCCCACTTAGCCATGACTTGGGGACCTTAGCTGGAGGTTAGGGTTGTTGCCCTTTTCACGACGGACGTTAGCACCCGCCGTGTGTCTGCCGAGTAGTACTCCCCGGTATTCGGAGT
>NZ_JABDWD010000031.1:7500-54571 GCF_019685115.1 Rhizobium sp. NZLR11
GCGTTCCAATGGCTCGGTGCTGACTGATGGCAACACGCAGCTTGCAGCCCTTTATTACGTCGATCCACGCCGCTTCTCCAATGAGGATGCCGATGTCGATCTGACCGCCGGCCTGTCGGCTCGCGTGCTCGAACAGAACATGACCGTTTCCGCATCGGAATCGATCACGCCGCAGACCGAGGAGTTCGCCGACGACATCCTGCCCGTCCGCGTCGATACGCCGATCGCCAAGGCGCTGACGGATTCCGGCTATCCGCAGCAATATGCCGATGGCATTGCCGGGTTTATCTCACAGCAACTGGGTTCCGCCGATCTCGACAAGGGCGACGTGCTGCGGATCGGCATCATTCAGAAGGGCGAGCAGGCAAAGATCATTCGAGCCAGCGTCTATCGCGGCACGCGCCATCTCGTCACCGTGGCCGTCGACGACAAGGGCAGATACGTGCCCGGAAGCGAGCCGCCGATGCTGGATGCCATCGCCACCGCCTTCGATGACAATTCATTCGCGCCGCCACCCGGCCAGAACCTGCCGCGCGTCTATGACGGCATCTATCGCGCGGCCCTGTCCTACGGCATGACCAAGGATATGACGGCGCTGATCATCAAGCTGCTCGCCAGCAATGTCGATTTCCAGGCGCAGTTGAGGTCGACCGATAGTCTCGAGGCCTTCTTCTCCGTCGCCGACAGCGCCGGCCAGGCGACCGAGGATTCCGAACTGCTCTACGTCAACGCTCGTTTCGGCGATACGCAGACGCGCTTCTACCGCTTCCAGGACCCCGATGACGGCACGGTCGACTATTTCGACGAGAACGGCAAGAGCATCCGCCAGTTCCTGCTGCGCAACCCAGTTCCGAACGGCATCTTCAAATCGGGCTTCGGCATGCGCCGTCACCCGATCCTCGGTTTCGCCCGCATGCACACCGGTGTCGACTGGGCGGCCCCCCGCGGTACGGCAATCATCGCCGCCGGCAACGGCACTGTTGAAAAAGCCGGCTGGGATTCCGGCGGTTACGGCAACCAGACGATCATCCGCCATGCCAACGGCTATGAATCCTCCTACAATCACCAGAGCGCCATCGCCAAGGGCGTTATCCCCGGCGCCAAGATTCGTCAGGGTCAGGTGATCGGCTGGGTCGGCACGACGGGCGAGTCCACCGGACCGCACCTGCACTACGAGCTGATCGTCAACGGCACCAAGGTCGATCCCTTGCGCATCCGTCTGCCGGGCGGCAAATCGCTGCAGGGCGAAGCGCTGGCCAAGTTTGAGGACGAGCGCAAGCGTATCGATACGCTGCTGAACAATCAGACGGCAGATCAGGTGGCGAGCAAGTAATCGCCGCTATAGCCGGCAAGCTGATGAACCGTTCAGTCGTTTCGCCCCCGCCAAACAGAAATGGCGGCCAAAGCCGCCATTCTCATTCATCCGGAGAAACGGCTTAGGCCGCTTCGCTCACCGTCTGCCGCGTCCTGAACTGCAGCCGGTCCGAACCGCTCGTCACCTTCACCGTCGACCGATCAGGCACCTGGCCCGACAGGATCTGCTCGGCCAGCGGATCCTGCACGAATTTCTGGATCACCCGCTTCAACGGCCTTGCGCCGTAGACCGGATCGTAACCCTTATTCGCCAGCCAGTGGCGCGCTTCCTCGTCAAGGTCGATGACGATCTTGCGTTCGGACAGCAGCACCACCAGCCGCTTCAGCTGGATATCGACGATCGCGCCCATCTCCTCACGCTTCAGCCGGTGGAACAGAATGATCTCATCGATGCGGTTCAGGAATTCCGGCCGGAAATGCCCGCGCACAACCTCCATCACCTCCTCGCGAACCGTATCGCTGTCGTCACCGTCCTTGAGCTGCGTCAGATATTCGGCGCCGAGGTTCGAGGTCATGATGATCATCGTGTTGCGGAAATCGACGGTCCGCCCCTGGCCGTCCGTCAGGCGTCCGTCATCCAGCACCTGCAGCAGGATGTTGAAGACGTCTGGATGCGCCTTTTCGATCTCATCGAACAGCACGACCTGATACGGCCGGCGGCGCACGGCCTCCGTCAGCGCCCCGCCTTCGTCATAACCGACATAGCCCGGAGGCGCACCGATCATCCGGGCAACGGAGTGCTTCTCCATATATTCCGACATGTCCATGCGCACCATCGCCGTTTCGTCGTCGAAGAGGAAGCGGGCGAGCGCCTTGGTGAGCTCCGTTTTACCGACGCCGGTTGGGCCGAGGAAAATGAACGAGCCGATCGGCCGGTTCGGATCCTGCAGACCGGCGCGGGCGCGGCGCACAGCGCGCGACACCGCCTGAACCGCATCGCCCTGGCCGATTACCGATTTCGCCAGTTCATCCTCCATCCGAAGCAGCTTGTCGCGTTCGCCCTCCAGCATCCTGTCGACCGGAATGCCGGTCCAGCGGGAAACGACATGGGCGATATTGTCGGGGATAACAACCTCCTGCACCATCGCGCCGCGTTCGCCATCCTGCCTCTCAGCATCGACCAGCTGCTTTTCCAGATCCGGGATGACACCGTAGGTCAACTCGCCGGCGCGCTGGAATTCACCCTTGCGCTGGGCAATCGCCAGTTCGTTGCGGGCATCGTCGAGCTGCTTCTTGAGATCGGCGGCAAGGCCGAGCTTCTGCTTTTCCGCCTGCCAGCGGGCCGTCAGCGCATCGGCTTCCTCTTCGAGGCCGGTCAGTTCGGTCTCCAGCCGCTTCAGCCGGTCGGCCGAGGCAACGTCGGTTTCCTTCTTCAGTGCCTCGCGCTCGATCTTCAGCTGGATGATGCGGCGGTCGAGTTCGTCGAGTTCTTCCGGCTTGGAATCCACCTGCATGCGCAACCGCGCCGCCGCCTCGTCCATCAGGTCGATCGCCTTGTCGGGCAGGAAACGATCGGTGATATAGCGGTTGGAAAGCGTCGCAGCCGCCACCAGCGCGGCATCGGCGATGCGCACCTTGTGATGCTGCTCGTATTTTTCCTTCAGGCCGCGCAAGATCGAGATCGTGTCTTCGACCGTCGGCTCGTCGACGACAACAGGCTGGAAGCGCCGAGCAAGCGCCGGGTCTTTTTCGACATGTTTGCGATATTCGTCGAGCGTGGTCGCGCCGACGCAATGCAGCTCACCGCGGGCAAGAGCGGGCTTCAGAAGGTTGGACGCGTCCATTGCCCCATCGGCCTTGCCGGCGCCGACCAGCGTGTGCATCTCATCGATGAACAGGATGATCTCGCCGTTCTCAGCTTGCACCTCGTTGAGCACGGCCTTCAGCCGCTCCTCGAATTCGCCGCGGTATTTTGCACCGGCAATCAGCGCGCCCATATCGAGCGCCATCAGCTTCTTGTCCTTCAGCGATTCCGGCACGTCACCGTTGACGATGCGCAACGCCAGACCCTCGACGATCGCGGTCTTGCCGACACCGGGTTCGCCGATCAGCACAGGATTGTTCTTTGTGCGGCGCGAAAGCACCTGAATGGTGCGGCGGATTTCGTCGTCGCGGCCGATCACCGGGTCGAGCTTGCCGTCGCGGGCTTCGGCGGTGAGATCACGTGCGAACTTCTTCAGCGAATCGAAACCCTGCTCCGCATTGGAAGAATCCGCCGTCCGGCCCTTGCGGATGTCGTTGATGACCTGGTTCAGGCCCTGGGCCGTCACGCCTGCGTTTTTCAGTGTCGAAAACGTCGAGGCCGAGGATTCGATCGCCAGCGCCTGCAGCAGGCGCTCGACGGTGACGAAGCTGTCGCCGGCCTTCTTCGCCGCCTCTTCGGCGGTCGAGAGCACCTTGGCGAGCGGCTGCGCCAGATAGATATTGCCGTTACCGCCGGAAATTTTCGGCAGTTTGGCCAGCGCTGCGTCATTGGCGAGGCGTGCAGCCTTGGCATCGCCGCCGGCGCGCTCGATTAGCGACGCCGCCATGCCCTGATCGTCGTCGAGCAGCACTTTCAGCACATGTTCGGGCGTGAATTGCTGGTGACCCTGCGCCAGCGCATAGGTCTGCGCCGACTGAATGAAGCCGCGCACCCGCTCGGAGTATTTCTCGATATTCATATTCTACCTCCATGGATCGCCCTGCCCTGACGAGGCGCAGACCGATGATTGAGATCGACCCCCTGAAAAGGCAGGCCGCGCTTGGCCCATCTCAGATTTGGGCGAAGCAGTCGAGGAGAATATGGTACCCTGTTCTGCGAGTTTAAAGAGCCGACAAAACGAAAATCCCCGGCGCGAAGCCGGGGATTTTCGTCGCAATTCTAACAGATGGCATGAACCTCATACTCCCCCTGAAGGAGAAGCGAAATCCTCATTCCGATGCGGCGTCAGCCAGTACCGGCGCCTCGCCAGAGGAACCCTCGCCCTCAGCGGCTGCTTCGCCTTCAGCGCCGCGACGCGGGCGACGGGGACGGCTGCCGGTGCTGCGACGGCGGGGCTGGCGCGGCTGACCGCCGGAGCCTTCCTCATCCATGGCGACCTCGGCCGGAATGCCTTCGATCTCCGGCTGCGGGCCGGTTCCGTCGATCACCTCGGGCTGGGGTGCCGGTGCAGCCGCCGGGGCAGGCGCCGGTTGCGGCTGTGCCTGCGGCCGGTGCTGCTGCCTGCTCTGCGGCGGCTGGACGATAACGACATCGTCGCCGTCATTGTCGTTGTTATCCATATCGTCGCCGTCGCGATCCGCACCGTCCCGATCAGAACCATCGCGATCATATTCGCCGCGATCGTCGCGCTGGAAGCGTTCCTGCATCTGCGCCTGGGCGCTGGCGATGATACGATAGTAATGTTCGGCGTGCTGGAGATAGTTCTCGGCAATCACGCGGTCGCCGGAGCTTTGGGCGTCGCGGCCGAGCTGTGCGTATTTTTCGGCGATATGCTGAGCAGTACCGCGAATCTTCACATCGGGGCCGGAACTGTCATAGGTCCGGGTCAGCGGATTGCCGCCCTTGCGGTTGAAATTGTTGTTATTGTTATTGTTACTTCCGCCGCCGCCACCGCCGTTATTGTTGTTACCACGCCCTCGACCGCGCTTGTTCTGCTGTCCTGGCCTCATAGATCGTTCACCTGAATTCTCTGTTTATGATGGATACATGGCACCAACCGCCATGACCGAAAAGCGGGTCAGGACCTTTGTGCCGCGAGCATACTGCGCCTTTGCGCCGACCTGCCGCTTGGTTTTCAAGTCAGATTGACTGATTCACGCATTGGGTCGTGTTCAACCGTTGAAACTCTCGTTTAAAAGAGCGGACCCCCGAGGCAAACCAAGTACCGAACGAATCTCGTTCATTCCTATCTGCCCAACACGTGACCGCAACCTATATTGCTTCCCGTGGAAATCCAAGCCTTTTCTTCGCAATAACAATAATGTCCTGTTCAATGCAGCAATTATCGCCAGTCACGCGAGCGCGAACACGAGCACTCTATCATTCTGACCATAATCTTTTACGGATTTGAGGCATTTGAAGCCTTTCGCTTCAAAAATCGCCGTCACATCGTTTCGCTGATCGTAGCCGATTTCGAGTCCGACGACCGCATCGGGCCTCATGAACCTTGCGGCATCTTTGGCGATCGCGCGGTAGGCGTCAAGCCCATCCGGGCCGCCATCCAGTGCCGCAACCGGATCAAATTTCGTCACTTCGGGAGCAAGATCGTGAATGACATTGGAAGCAATATAGGGCGGATTTGAGACAATCGCATGAAACCAACCCTGGATGCTCTCGAACCATCTCGACTGTACGGCTTGGAAACGATCCTGTAATCCGTTTCTTTCTGCATTCGATGTTGCCGTCCGAAGTGCATCCGCCGAAATATCGCTGCCGATACCTGACGCTTCAGGACATTCGCTCAAAAGCGCAAGGCATATCGCCCCCGTCCCGGTTCCCATATCAAGAATATGGAGATGGTCTTGCGCCTCTGCAAGGTCATTCAGATAGGCAAGCACCGTATCGACCAGGATTTCCGTATCCGGTCGCGGTTCCAGCGTTTCCACTGAGAGCCGAAGCGGCAGGCCATAGAACTCCCGCTCGCCGAGAATGCGATGCACCGGCTCATGACCGAGCCGCCGCTGCACCGCCTTGAAAATCACCTCGGCCTGCTCAGAAGAAAGCCGCTCGGACGATCGCGTCAAAAGCTCGGTCGGCGATAGCTTCAGAAGGCCCGCGACAAGCAACCGCGCATCGGTCGCCGGGTCGGCGACACCTGCTTCGATGAAGCGGCGGCGCGCTTCGGCAAGCGTATCGGCGACCGTCGAGCTCATTGTTGCTCGCCGAGTTGTGCCAGCTGGCTTGCCTGGTAATCGGCCATCAGCGCATCCACCACCTCCTCGATCTCACCTTCCATCATCCGGTCGAGCTTGTAGAGCGTCAGATTAATACGGTGGTCGGTAATGCGACCCTGCGGGAAATTATAGGTTCGGATGCGTTCCGAGCGGTCGCCGGAGCCGACCTGGCTCTTGCGGTCGGCCGAGCGCTCGCTGTCGGCCCTCTGCCGCTCGGCATCGTAGAGCCTGGAGCGCAGCACCTGCATCGCCTTGGCGCGATTCTGGTGCTGCGATTTTTCCGAGCTGGTGACGACGATACCGCTCGGCAGATGGGTGATACGCACCGCGGAGTCCGTTGTATTGACGTGCTGGCCACCGGCACCCGAAGAGCGCATCGTGTCGATGCGGATATCCTCCTGGCGGATCTCGATGTCGATCTCCTCGGCCTCCGGCAGCACAGCCACCGTTGCGGCCGACGTATGGATGCGCCCGCCCGCCTCGGTCTCCGGCACACGCTGCACACGATGCACGCCGGATTCGAATTTCAGCTTGGCGAACACGCCCCGGCCGGTGATCGTCGCGATGATTTCCTTGTAGCCGCCGGCTTCGCCCTCGCTCGCCGAGAGCACCTCAACCTTCCAGCCTTTCTCCGCCGCAAAACGCTCGTACATGCGAAAGAGATCGCCGGCAAAAAGGGCCGCTTCAGAGCCGCCTGTGCCGGCGCGGATTTCGAGGATGGCGCTCTTCTCGTCAGCCGCATCCTTCGGCAGCAGCAGGATCTGCATCTCCTGCTCAAGCGCCTCGATCTGCTCTTTCACCTCGGGCAGCTCCAGCTCCGCAAGGTCGCGCATTTCGCGGTCGACCGACTTGTCTTCGAGCAGCGTTTCGAGATCGGCAAGCTCGGCGATCGCCCTCTCATAGGCGCGGATCTTCGTCACGACGGGCTGCAGCTCGGAATATTCGGATGCGAGCTTCACATAGACATCGGCAGCCGGGCCGGCCGACATGCGCGCTTCGATCTCGCCGAAACGGCGTTCCAGCTCGCGCATCTTTTCAACGGGAAGCTTCGCCACCCTTCACTCCGATTCTTCTTAGTCTCTGTCTAAAGGGGAATATTGTGGCTTTCGGCGAAGCGGGCAAGCACCTCGCGCATCGGCATCATGGCGTGGATATCGTCCAGCACCTCGTCCATCGCCTTGGTCAGCGCCCCGACATCGAGCCCGAGCAGCATTGCCTTCACCGGCCCGATCGAGGCCGGCGACATCGAGATCGAACGGAAGCCGATGCCGAGCAGCGCCATCGCCGAGATCGGTTTGCTGGCAAGCTCGCCGCAGAGCGTTACCGGCGTCTTGTTCCGGTCCGCGCCGCGCACGATATCGCGCAGAATGCGCAAAAACGGTTTGCCGAGCGGATCGAAGCGGTCCGAGACCCGCGCATTGCCACGATCGACCGCCATCGAAAACTGGAAGAGGTCGTTCGAACCGACCGAGACGAAATCGACCGCCTCCATCAGTTCATCGAGCTGCCAAAGCAGTGCAGGCACCTCCAGCATCGCGCCGAATTGCAGCTTGCGCGGCAGCCCGTGGCCGAAGCGCGAGAGATGCTGCACTTCCTTCTGCAACAGCTCGCGCACGATCTTCAGCTCGGAAACCTCGGTCACCATCGGCACCATCAACTTCAGCTCGGTGTCTGCCGATGCCTTCAACAGAGCGCGCAGCTGGGTACGCAACAGTCCCGGCCGGTCGAGCGACAGCCGGATGGCGCGCCAGCCGAGTGCGGGATTTTCTTCCTCATGGCCGCGGAAATACGGCACGACCTTGTCGCCGCCGATATCAAGCGTACGGAAGGTGACGGCGCGGCCCGCCGCCTGTTTTATCACATTGCGATAGAACTGTTCCTGCTCGTCCGCCTTCGGCATGGTGGAGGCGATCATGAACTGCAGTTCGGTGCGGAAGAGGCCGATGCCCTCGGCACCCGATTCCGAAAGCTGCGGCAGGTCGACCAGCAGCCCCGCATTCATCATCAACCCAATCCGCTGCCCATCCTTGGTCACCGGCTCGACGGCGCGCAGCGCCCGGAACTGTTCCTGCCGCCTGGCGCGGAAGCGAACCTTTTCCTCGTAGGAACGCCGGTGATCGGCCATCGGTCGCAGATGTACATGTCCCTCGTCGGCGTCGATGATCACGGCATCGCCGTTCTCGGCGAGCGCCACCACACCGGCTGCCTGGCCGATGACCGGAATACCCATGGCGCGCGCAACGATCACCACGTGGCTTGTCACCGCGCCTTCTTCCAGCACCAGCCCGCGCACATTGGCCCGCGGATAATCGAGCAGCTCCGCCGCGCCCATGGCACGCGCCAGGACGACCGCATCGTTGGGGAAACCTTCGGCAGTCGTCCGCCCGGTATACCCCGTCAATTGTCTGAGCAGCCGGTTCGCCAGATCCTCGAAATCATGCATGCGTTCGCGCAGATAGGGGTCGGTCAACCGCATCATCCGGGCTTTGGTGTCGCTCTGCACCTTCTCGACCGCCGCTTCCGCCGTCAGGCCGTTGCGGATCGCCTCCTCGAGCTTGCGCACCCAGCCCTGGTCATGCGCGAACATGCGATAGGTCTCGAGCACCTCTCGATGTTCGCCCTCCATCGAGACATCGCGACGCGACAGCATGTCGTCGATCGAGATCCGCAGCGAGCCCATGGCTTCGGCCAGCCGCCGGATTTCCTTCTCGGCATCCTCGTTCAACAAATTGGTGACGACGATGCGCGGCTCGTGCAGCACGACGTAACCGAGGCCGATGCCGTCATTATACGTGTCGCCGTCGACGGTCACTGAACGCGTCAGGTCAAGTTCGAGGCCCGGCTTGGTGATCTTCTTCAGCTCGCCGGTGGCGATCATCTCGGCCAGCACCATCGCCGTCGTCTCGAGCGCTTCCAGCTCTTCCTCGCGATAGTTGCGGCTCGCCTTGTTCTGCACGACGAGAACGCCAAGCGAGCGCCCGGTCCTGAGGATCGGCACGCCGAGGAAGGAATGGTAAATCTCTTCGCCCGTTTCCGGCAGGTAGCGGAAAGCAGGGTGCGACTGCGCATCGGAAAGGTTCAGCGGCTGGGCCGAGGCGGCGATCGTGCCGACCAGGCCTTGCCCCATTTTCAGTTGCGCCAGGTGCACGGCCTCACGGTTGAGGCCTTCGGTCGCATAGAGTTCGAGCACGCCGTCGGCCCGCAGCACGTAAACGGAGCACACCTCCGCCACCATGTTGCCGGCGATCTGGCGGACGATCCGGTCAAGACGATCCTGCGGCTCCAGCGGCTCCGCCATCAACTCGCGCAGCCGCCTGAGCAGCACGCGCGGACCGCCGGAAAGGTCTCTCATGGCGTCTCAAGCTCCCGAAACAACGCACTCAGTCCCGGCGGGCCGGCCTTCGTCTCCTCAACCTGAAGGGGCAGGCCGCCCACTGGGAATCAATTCTTATCCAGACCGTAGCAGGAATGCAAAGTCCTGACAGCGAGTTCTGCATAGGGACCGTCGATCAGGATGGAAATCTTGATCTCGGAGGTCGTGATCGCCTTGATGTTGATGCCTTTTTCGGCAAGTGCACGAAATGCGGTAGCCGCAACGCCGGCGTGACTGCGCATGCCGATGCCGATGACCGACACTTTCACCAGCCCCGATTCGTTCTGCACGACATCGTAGCCGATCTTCTCCTTATGGTCGCCGAGCACCTTGATTGCCTTCTCGACGTCACCTGACGGTACGGTGAAGGTCATGTCGGTCTTCGACCCGTCCTCGGAGATATTCTGGACGATCATGTCGACATTGATATGGGATTCCGCGAGCGGCCCGAAGATCGCCGCGGAAACGCCCGGCCTATCGGCTAGACGGCGAAGCGAGATCTGAGCCTCATCCTTGGCATAGGCGATGCCGGTGACTACTTCCTGTTCCACGATTTCATCCTCGTCACAAATCAGCGTTCCGGGCGGGTTTAGCAGATCGCCCATGCCCGGAGCATCGGGATCTTCGAATGACGAGCGCACGAAGGTGCGCACCTTGTGCACCATGGCAAGCTCGACCGAGCGCACCTGCAGCACCTTGGCGCCGAGCGATGCCATCTCGAGCATTTCCTCGAAGGCGATCTTCTTCAGCCTGCGCGCCTTCGGCACGATGCGCGGGTCGGTCGTGTAAACGCCGTCGACATCGGTATAGATATCGCAACGATCCGCCTTGACAGCTGCCGCGATTGCGACGGCCGACGTATCCGATCCGCCGCGTCCGAGCGTCGCGAGGCGGTTGTCTGGTCCCAGTCCCTGGAAGCCGGCAATGACGGCAACCTGCCCCTCGCCCATCCGTTTGACGATGTCGGAACCGTCGATTTCCATGATGCGCGCCGCGCCATGCGCATTGTCGGTGCGGATCGGGATCTGCCACCCCTGCCAGGAGCGCGCATTGATATCCATCGCCTGCAATGCGATCGCCAGCAACCCGGAGGTCACCTGCTCGCCGGAGGCGACCACCGCATCATATTCCCGCGCATCGTAAAACGGCGAATTGGCGCCGATCACCTTCGGCATGCCCTGGACCCAGCCGACCAGTTCATTGGTCTTGCCGGACATGGCCGACACCACAACCGCCACCTCGTGGCCGGCATCGACTTCGCGTTTTACATGGCGGGCGACGTTCTTGATGCGGTCCAGGTCAGCGACGGACGTGCCGCCGAATTTCATTACGATGCGTGCCATATGCCTCTACCACGACTGGCGCCGGGAAAGCGGAAAACCGGACCCGGCATCACGAAAGCTCTGGGGCAGACCGCTTGGCCAGAGAGCCGGGCTCCCGACTTCCGGAACCGCTCAAAAAGCCTAGGTCCCCAAGGCCCCAAGTTGCGGCGTCTCTTAGCGAGTTTGGCGGGGGGAGGCAAGCGCGCGCGATAAAAGCAATTACCCAACTTTGCGTCAAAAGCTGTCCCTGACTACCCGTCACGTTGCCCGCGGAGATCCCGGCACGTAGGATTAAGAAAACAGATCGCAGGACTCTCATTTCACCTTGTCGGAAAAACGCTCGATCATATCGTCCACACGCGACAGGAAGAGCTTGAGCAATGGCGAGCTGTTTGCCTTGTGATACCCCACCATCAGATCGATTGTCGGCGCCTTGCCGATGAGCGGGCGGCTGATGACCGACCGGGATAGGAAGTTCTCGGCATAGGCGGGAAGCAGCGCGACGCCGCGGGTGGACGCGACAAGCGACACGCCCATGGCGAAATTGTCGATCAGGTGCTTCGGCGCGATCTTGAGACCGAGCCGATCGAAATAGTCGTTGATGACGCCGCGGAGTATATGCGGCGTATCGGACATCCCGATGAAAGTCTCGCTGGCAAGATCCATGGGATCGATCGCCTTGCATGCGGCAAGGCGATGGTCGCTTGGCAGGATCACCACCAGCGGTTCTCTTGCGATGACGACATATTCGATATCCGGCTTCGGCTCGCGGCGCAGAAAGGCGATGTCGAGTTTTCCGCGCTGGAGTTCATCGGCAAGCTGCGGCGAATACTGGCTCGAGACCCTGATCTCGATGTTGGGCAGCTCGTCCCGAAGAATTCTCGTGGCATGAGGGAGCCAATCCACCTCCTGTCCCGTCAGAAAGCCGATGGAGAACACCGGTTTGCTAGGCTCTGCAGCGCGCCGCGCCGCCTCCACCGCAGCTTCCGCCTGAGCAATCGCCTGACGTGCATGCTCCAGAAAGGCAAGCCCGGCTGCCGTCGCCTCCACACCCCGCGCGCTGCGCGTCAGCAGCGGAACGCCGACCTCGTATTCGAGATCCCTGATCTGACGGCTGAGCGAAGGCTGTGCCGTGTGCAGCCGTTGTTCAGCGGCAAGCGTCAGGCTGCCTTCTTCGACGACGGCGACAAAATAGCGAAGATGCCGGAGTTCCATCTTAACCTCCATGCCTGGAAGGCATGGCTACCAACTTACAAAGTCTTTTTCATCGGCGCAAGAAGCGCCTAGATCTTTGCTCAACGGAAACGATCACGGAAACGAAATCAGACGACAAAATCTGCGCCTGTTTTGATCCGTCTTTCGGAAAAACAATGAATTTCAAAGGATTAATATCATGTCTACCCCCGTCGTTCTTATCACAGGCGCGCTGACCGGCATCGGTCGGGCCGCTGCAGTAGCACTGGCCAAGGAAGGTAACCGAGTTGTCGTTTCCGGCCGCAATGAGGAAGCAGGCCATGCCTTGGAAACCGAGCTTCGCTCGCTAGGCGCTGAAGCCGAGTTCATCCGCGCGGATGTTCGCGACGATGACGATGTCCGCAAGCTGGTGGATCAGACGATCGAACGCTTCGGTCGGTTGGATGCAGCGGTCAACAACGCCGGCACCGAAGGCAAGCCGGGTGCCGTGACCGAACAAACCGCTGAGAGCTATGGAGCGACCTTCGATACCAACGTGCTCGGTACGCTGCTTTCGATGAAGCACGAGTTGCGCGTCATGCAGGCGCAGGGCCGCGGCAGTATCATTAATATCTCGTCGACCTATGGTCATGAAGGAGCCGCCGGCGCGTCCGTTTACGTCGGCAGCAAGCATGCGGTCGAAGGCATGACCAAGTCGGCGGCGCTCGAAGTCGCCGCGACCGGCGTTCGTGTCAATGCCGTGGCACCTGGCCCGACCGAGACGGGCATGCTGAACCGCTTCACCGGCACACCGGAGAACAAGACTGCACTGCTTTCTGGCGTGCCGCTTGGCCGTATCGGCCAGCCGGAAGAGATGGCCCATGCCATCGCCTTCCTTGCTTCCGACAAGGCTTCGTTCATCACCGGCCAGATCGTCACGGTCGATGGCGGCAAGACTGCTGGTTAATCCCGAACTCAAGGGCGGCCCCTGGCCGCCCGCATCCTCCAAACTCCAGCAAGGGATGAATACGATGTTTACCCACCAGACCGCCCCGACCGAATTCGTCGACGCCAACGGTATCCGGTTCGCCTATCGCGTTTTGGCAATCAAGGCGGCATTCCGCTCGTCTTCAATATGCACTTCACCGGTACGATGGATCATTGGGATCCACTGGTAACCGATGGTTTGGCAAGGAATCGCGAGGTGATCCTGTTCAACAATGCCGGCATATCAAGCACCTCTGGCGAAGTGCCAACTTCAATCGAAGAAATGGCCATCAACGCCGCAGTCTTCATCAAGGCGCTTGGGCTGACTGAGGTCGACGTTCTCGGCTTCTCGCTCGGCGGACTTGTCGCCCAGGAACTGGCGATCGCAGAACCGTTGCTCGTGCGCCGGCTGATCCTCGTCGGTACCGGTCCGCGCAGCGGTGAAGGCAGGACAACATTGACGCCCGAGGCCCAACAGATCTTCGGCGCAAGTTATGCGGATCCGGATAATCTCTGGCTTGGCGTCTTTTTCACACCTTCCGAGAAAAGTCAGACAGCCGGCCGCGAATATCTGAAGCGCTTCCGTCTACGCAGCGAGGGTCGTGATCCGGACGTCAGCGACAAGGTAGCATCGGCCCAGATCGCAGCACTTGGCAAGTGGGGCGCTCCTCGCGAGAATCCCTTCGACTATCTCAAAGCGATCCATCAGCCGACGCTGGTCGTGAATGGAGGACACGACGTGATCATCTATACCGTCAACTCCTTCATCCTGCCGCAACACATCCCGAACGCGCAGCTCATCATCACCCCGATGCGAACCACGGCTCGCAGTATCAGTATCCCGAGCTCTTCGTCGCGCACGCATCTCATTTCCTCGATGCACTGAAGTAACCGACCCAAACCGGCGCAATCCAGCACTCCGACAAGCCCAGCCGACATCCGGCACGCGACTACCGGCCGATGGACCATGCGCGGATCATCCTGAATTCTAACTCGAAAGGAGACCTTCGTGCCCAATCTTTCAGGTAAAACCGCCCTCGTCACTGGTGCCTCGCGCGGCATCGGCCGCGCCAGCGCGCGGGCGCTGGCCAAGGCAGGCGCACAGGTGCTCGTCCACTACGCTAGCAGCCCGGCAGAAGCCGACGCTGTTGTCGCCGAGATCCGCGCAACCGGCGGCCGCGCCGAAAAAATTGGTGCCGACCTTTCGGCAGTAGACGGACCGCACAAGCTCGCCAGGCAGACCCGCGACATTATCGGCGGGCGACTTGACATTCTGGTGGCAAACGCAGGCGTCTCGAAAGCCGCGACAATCGAGGACATGACGGTCGAAGACTTCGACGGTCTCTACGCCGTCAATGTCCGGGCGCCTTTCTTCCTCGTGCAGCAGCTGCGGCCGGTGATGTGCACCGACAGCAGTGTCATCTTCGTCTCCTCGCTCGCGGCGCATGCCTCGGTCGGCACGCTTTCGGCCTATGCCGCGACGAAGGGCGCAATCGATACACTGGTCAAGCATTTTGCCTCGGCGCTCGGCCCGCATGGCATCCGAGTCAATGCCGTTGCCCCCGGCGTCGTCGAGACCGACATGTCGAACTTCACCAAGACGGATGCCGGCCGGGATTTCACGCTCGGCATGCAGGCGCTGAAGCGCATCGCCCAACCGGACGATATTGCCGGCGCCATCGTCTTCCTCGCTTCCGACGATGCCCGGTGGATCACCGGCGACACACTCCGCGTCGACGGCGGATCGAAACTGTAAACGCTCATCCATCTCAATCCTTCAAGGACAGGACAATGAAACTCTATCAATCCAAGGGTTCGCCCAATTCTCGCCGCGTGCGGATACTGATCGCCGAAAAGGGCCTCGACGTCGAACTGGTCGCTATCGACCTGGGCGCCAAGGAGCAATTCTCCGATAGCTACCGGGCGGTCAACCCGCGCGTGGTGGTGCCGACCCTCGTGCTCGATGACGGCACGGCGATCGGCGAGGTTCCAGCCATCCAGCGTTATCTCGACGAGGCATATCCTGATGTGCCGCTGCTCGGTACGACGCCGAAGGAAAAAGCGATCATTGCCATGTGGGATCGGCGGGTAGAGGCGGAAGGCTTCGCCTCCACAATGGAAGCGATCCGCAACACCGTGCCAGGACTGAAGGACCGCGCCATTGCTGGCCCGCATGATTACGAACAGATCCCTGCCCTCATCGACCGTAGCAGGAAACGTCTCGCCAATTTCTACGGCGATCTCGAAATGCGCCTAAAAGACGTCCCCTTTGTTGCCGGCAATGCCTTCTCGGTGGCCGATATCACGGCACTGGTGACCGTGGATTTCGCTACAAACGCAATCTCCGCGCCAATCCCTGCTGAGACGACGGCATTGAAGGCCTGGTACGACAAGATCGCCAACCGGCCAGCGGCAACTGCCTGATGCCCGTAAGCGACGGTAGCAAGCATTGCGACCGCCGCATACGCTTCTCCTGCCCCTGCAACTCGGATCTCCTCTGGGAACAGGCCGCACCGCTCGCTCGGCATAACCTCTTGGGGTTATGTTCGATCCGTCCGCCTTCCTTCGTCATTTGTTCACAAAAACAATATGCATGTCTCGACGCTTACCGATGGCCGCTTCAAGGGTCTCGACATGACCTGTCCCTTCAATATGCTGCCGCAGCTTCCGGCCCTCTCGCTGCCCGTCGGGTTGCAGATTGTCGGCCGCCGTTTCGGCGACGAACATGTACTTTCCCATGGTGCTGCACTGGAGGCACGCCTAATCGCAACCGGCATCACCCAACGCGTCTGCCGCCACCCTGAACCGTGCCCCTTGACTTATGCCCGCGATCGTCCGACTTCACTTGGGACGAACGATGGAGAGGACGATGACGGAAACCGCCAGAAGGACGATCGACCAGACCGAGGTGGACCGCTTCTCGGCAATGGCGGCGGAATGGTGGAGCCCGACCGGCAAGTTCAAGCCGCTGCACAAATTCAACCCCGTCCGCCTTACCTATATAAGAGACAAGGCCTGCGAGAATTTCGGCCGTGAACCGAAAAGCGCCCGCCCGCTCGACGGCCTGCGCGTACTCGATATCGGCTGCGGCGGCGGTCTGTTGTCTGAACCGGTCGCCCGCATGGGCGCCTCAGTCACCGGCGCCGATCCGTCCGAGAAGAATATCGGCATCGCCTCGACCCATGCCAGGGCTTCCGGCGTTTCGGTCGATTATCGCGCCGTCACCGCCGAGGAGCTGGCAGACGCCGGCGAAACTTTCGACATCGTTTTAAACATGGAAGTGGTCGAACACGTCGCCGACGTCGAGTTCTTCATGACCACCTGCGCGAAAATGGTCCGCCCCGGCGGCCTGATCTTCGTTGCCACCATCAACCGCACCATGAAGGCGGCAGCGCTTGCCATCTTCGCTGCCGAGAACATCTTACGCTGGCTGCCGCGCGGCACCCACCAGTATGAAAAACTGGTGCGCCCGGAAGAGCTGGAAAAGCCATTGGCGGCAAGCGGGCTCGAAATCAGCGACCGCACCGGCGTCTTCTTCAATCCGCTGTCGAATCAGTGGAGCCTGTCCAGGGATATGGACGTGAATTATATGCTGCTGGCGAAGCGACCCGCATAGCTCCACCGATAATAAGCGCTACACTTTCAGCGTTCGGACGCAGGCAAGCAGATCCTTTTGAGTTTCTGCATTGCGAGCGGCAAGTTCCCTGACCCGGTCGCGATCGATTGTCGTCTCCGCTCCGCCAGGCCCGTAAGCCTGCTTGAACGTAAAGGCGCGAGGGCTTTGCCCGTGATCGGCAAGATATTCGAGGTGTTCGACACCCTCCTGCCAATCGGGCCGGTGATGCCCCGACACCCACCACAGAACCAGCGGCGGCCATGTCTGTGTCACATTCCAGTTGCGCGCGTGTTTCAGCGCCTCGGCATGCACGCCGTTATAGGTAAAGGCCATCAGGCACTCGATGTCGGCCCAGAGCGAAAGGGAGGAGGGCGCGGACGTAAAACCGCTGCCTTCGATATAACGGGGAAAGACTTGAACGCCCCAGCTTCTGGCTCCGGGATAACCGGGATAACCGGAGCGTCCGATAAAGCCGCAGGCACGGCCGGCGGCTTCGAAATTCAAGGGCTCGCGGAGAACGAAGCCTTCGACCGTTTCGCTTTCGGCAGGCGCGATGTGCAGGCCGAAATTGTAGAGGGCAAGACGCGCGGACTGCATTTCAGTTCACATCTTCAGGTAAAACCGGAATGGCGGCGATCTCGATGCCCTCTTCGAGCAGCGCCTGCGCCTCGTCGACCGTCGCCTGGCCGATGATGCCGCGGGCATCCGCCTCGCCATAATGGATCTTGCGGGCTTCCTCGGGAAACTGCGTGCCGACGTCCTCGGAATTGGCCTTGACCGCGGCGACCGCCTCTTTGAGCTTTTGCAGCGACTCCTGACGCAGGGCATCCATCGCCAGCGTCTGCCTCTCGTCCTTCTTCCGCGCCGTCGACACCGAGGGCGCCATCAGGAGCTTGGAGACGGCGGCGGAATGACAGACCGGACAGGTCAGGAAACCGGTCGCGACCTGACGATCGAAATCGGCACTTTCCGAAAACCAGCCTTCGAATTCATGGGCATTGTCGCAAGTGAGGGAATAGCGGATCAAGCGGCGACGCCTCCGGCGACTGCTCCCGCAATCTTCTCGACCGAGAACTCCCGGCCGTTCCTCAGATTCGGGATCTTGTCATGCGCAGCCTTGACCGCGCCGGGATCGATGTCGGCGATGATGACCGCCTCCCCTGTGGCGCCGGCCGACGCCAGCACCGTGCCCCAGGGATCGACGATCATCGAATGGCCGAAGGTCTCGCGCCCGTCCTCGTGCCGGCCGGCCTGCGCGGCGGCGATGACAAAGACACCGTTCTCGATCGCGCGTGCCCTGAGCAGTATCTCCCAATGCGCTTCGCCGGTCTGCTTGGTAAAGGCGGCGGGAACTGTCATCACCTCGGCGCCGGCAACCGCCTGGGCGCGGAAGAGTGCTGGAAAGCGCACATCGTAGCAGATCGCAAAGCCCACTTCGGCAAAGGGCAGCGACAGGACGCGCGCCTCCGAGCCAGCCGTATAGGCAGCACTTTCACGCCAGCTCTCGCCATTGTCGAGGTCGACGTCGAACATGTGGATCTTGTCGTAGCGATTGCGGATCCTGCCGTCGGGGCCGAAGAGGAAACCGCGATTGGCGATCTTGCCGTCGGAAAGCGCGATCGCCGTCGAGCCGACATGCATGTGGATGCCGAGTTCCCGGGCGAGCTCGGAGCCGGTCTTGACGATGATGTCATGCGTCTCGTCTGCGAGCACCGCACGCGCCGCCGCGCGGTCGCGCTGCAGCATGCCGGTCATCTCAGGCGTCTGCACATAGGTCGCGCCTTGGGCGGCGGCCTCGCGCACCAGCCGCGCCATGGCGGCGGCATTCTTCACCGGATCGACCCCGGAACACATCTGGACGGCGGCGGCCTTGAAGCTCATCGGTTCGTCCTCAGGCCGCCAGCATCGGATCGAGCTTGCCGGCCCGATCGAGCGCAAAGAGATCGTCGCAACCGCCGACATGATCGCCGCCGATGAAGATCTGCGGGAAGGTGGTACGCCCGTTCGACTTGCCGATCATCTCCTGGCGAAGGTCCGGTGAATATGTCGCATCGTGCTCGACGTAGTCGACACCCTTTTCTTCGAGAAGGGACTTGGCGCGGCTGCAAAAACCGCAGAATTGCCGCGTATAGATGGTGACGGGTATCATAATCTCTCCAGACCGATGCCGGGTATTTCTGTCATATAGGCTCGGACAACGCCCTTGCAAAGGTCAAAACCGTTATCTCGGCCGCGCCCGCCTTGCGCAGCGTCCGGCTTGCCGCAGCCACCGTCGCCCCTGTTGTATAGACGTCGTCGACGAGGACGATGCGCTTGCCGAAAATGTCGTTTTCGCAACCTTTGGCAATCGCGAAAGCGCCCCTGACATTGCCTTCGCGCGCCTTCGCGCCAAGGCCAACCTGCTGGCTGGTGCGCTTGACGCGCACAAGTGTGGCGGCAAGAAGCGGCTTACCCGAGAGCCTTGCCATATGGCGGGCAAGTTCGGCTGCCTGGTTGAATTTGCGCGCCAGCATACGGGTGCGGTGCAGCGGCACCGGGATCAGCGCATCGCAGCTTTCGACCGTCCCGTCGGAAGCGCGCAGCATCCAGGCAGCCATCATCGGCGCCAGATCGGTGCGGTCGCGATATTTCAACCCATGCACGAGATCGCGAACCGCATGGTCGTGGGTCGCAGCCGAGCGCAGCCGATCGAAGGGCGGCGGGTGGGCAATCGCCTCGGCGCTGAGGATGCCGGTGCCGAGATCATGCGAGAAGGGAATGCCGAGCACCTCGCAATAGGGCCGTTCGATGAAGCGGATGCCGGACCAGCATTTCGCACACAGCCCGCGATGGCCGCCGGTCGAAATGCCGCAGACGGAACAGGCGGGGGGATAGAGAAAATCTGCAAGCACGGAAAACGGCCGCAAGAGCTGCGCCCGCAAGAACTCCGTCCGTGTTTTGCCATCGATCGGCCTCATGCGGCTGAGACTAAAGCATGTCGCGCAAAAGTGTGCAGCGGTTTTTGCGTCAACGACATGCGTAAAAACAAAGAGCTAAAGCGCATGGAGCGAATCTGAAAGATCGCGACGCGCTTTAGCGCGTTCTTCCAGAAAGGAAAATCGTCTTGCTGCGTCAGCGCCACAGGATTAATGACATCGTCATGGAATCGATCTTCGACAGAGCCCTGATCGCCGCACATCGTCATCGCGCGCTCGCGAATAACGACCCGAAAGCCGCCTTCCTGCTCGACATTGCCGCTGAGGAAATGGCGGAAAGGCTTGCTGTTATCGAGCGGACCTTCGAGACCGCCGTCGAACTGCATGGCGCAACTGGAGCCGCCGCCCGTGCCGCGCTGGCGACCGGCAAGATCGGCACGATGATGCGCGTCGAGAGCGAGAAGGCCTATGCGAGCCCAGGCGAAACCTTGATCGAGGCGCCGCTTGAGGACGTGCCGCTCCAGCCGCAATCGGCCAATCTCATCCTTGCTCCGCTCAGCCTGCATCTGACCAACGATACGCCAGGCGTCTTCATCCAGATCCGTCGCGCTCTAAAGCCGGACGGCCTATTCCTGGCGGCTATCCCCGGTGCCAGCACGCTGCAGGAACTGCGCGACGTGCTGCTGGCCACCGAGGTCGAGATGACAGGCGGCGCAAGCCCGCGTGTCATCCCCTTCGCCGATGTGCGCGATGTCGGCAGCCTCTTGCAGCGCGCCGGCTTCGCGCTGCCGGTGATCGACGCGGAAAACTACACGGTACGATATGACTCGCTATTTCCGCTGATGCGGGATCTGAGAGCCATGGGCATGAGCAATCCGCTTGCAGCCCGGGGCCGGGTGCCGCTGACGCGCGCCTTCTTCCTGCGTGCAGCCGAGATCTATGCCGAGCGCTATTCCGATCCCGACGGGCGCATCCGCGCGACCTTCTCGATCATCTATGTCTCGGGATGGGCGCCGCACGAGAGCCAGCAAAAGCCGCTGAAGCCGGGTTCAGCCAAGGCACGCCTTGCCGATGCGCTGAAGGTGGACGAGCACAAGCTCAGCCAGTGACAGCGACGGTCTCTTCAATTTGTGATCATACCGTTGTTGATCACGTTGAAGACATTCTGAAGGGCGCCGGTGAAGAACCCGAGACCCGAGACGAGAGCGCCGCAAATGAGCGCGGCGATCAGACCGTACTCGATGGCCGTCGCACCTCTGTTATCTGCAAGAAATGCTTTCAAAAGATGCATGACCCCAACCCTTGGCGCGAACTGACAGCAAACGACCATTCCACGACCATCGGGCGATGGCCGGCATTTTTCAGCAACCGGCGCCGACGCCATAGCCCTGGACGACGCAGACCGAGCCGGGCGTATCCTGGAGGACGCTGCGGCGGATCGTATAACGCTTGCCGCTTTCGCTCTTCGGGATCGATCCGGTTGTCATCGTGTCGAATTCAAGCGGCGCGCTGGCAAAGACGCTCTTCTTCGAGGAATCCGCAAGCATCGGCGTCAGGATAAGCGTCAGGGCGACCACCGCCGTGCCGAACAGAAGGGCGATATTAAGCGCACCCGTCCTGCGCGAGGCAGACGAAACCCGTTCCTTTTCCCGGACAGCTTTCCAGAAATCATCGTCCATGACGTCAAGCCTTTTAATACACGCACGCCAGATGCTTGATTGAGGCCGATCTTTGGCAGAAGGTGTTAAATGATCCATTAATATCCACAGCCGAAAATGGCCCGGCATGATAATAATCAGGTAACGCTAATACATATCATCGGGAAATTCGCAGCGGTTCCGGGGAGGCATCATGCAAAAGACAAAGACTAAAGCGCATCATCCGAATCCGGATCGGCGTGATGCGCTTTAAAGTAAATCCTGCAGCATTGGGATGAGCGGCTCGTCGGCCGGCGGCATCGGGTAATCGCGTAGCGCCTGCGGACGCACCCATTTCAGTGCTTGACCCTCGCGGCCCTGGGGAATGCCCTCGTAACGCCGGCAGATATAAAGCGGCATCAAAAGGTGGAAGGTTTCGTAAGAGTGGCTGGCGAAAGTCAGCGGTGCCAGGCAGGCGATCTTGGTGTTGATGCCGAGCTCCTCTTCGAGCTCCCGCACCAACGTTTCCTCCGGCGTCTCGCCGGGCTCGACCTTGCCGCCGGGAAACTCCCACAACCCGGCAAGCGACTTTCCCTCGGGGCGCTGTGCCAATAGGATACGCCCATCGGCATCGATCAGCGCACAGGCGACAACCAGCAATATCTTCCGGCCGGCATCGCTCATCGCGGCTCCTGCTGCCAATAGCAATAATGATAAGCGTCGCGAAAACCGAGGCGTTCATAGAGTGCGATGGCCGGACGGTTGGACAACTTCACCTGCAGCCAGGCCGATCGGGCGCTGCGCATGCGCGCCCAGCGCAGCGCCGAGGTCAGGATCTCGGTGCCCAGTCCCTCGCGCCGCCGCGTTTCGGAGACCGAAAGCGACATGATGCCGGCAAGGTCGTTGTCCTGAACGCAGAGCACGGTCGCCAGCGGGCCGTCCGCCGCATTCTCGATCATGAACAGGCCGGACGGCGGCTTGATCGCCGAAATGATCTCGGCAAGCGCCGGCTTCAAGTTCAGTGGCGCCCGGTCGACGGCGAGGTTGGCGTCGACGAACCGGCCGATATCATGGGTCGGCAGGTGATCGAGCGTATCCGGCAGCTCGGCCTCGGCAAGGTCGCAGGTCATCACCACCGTCTCGTCGAACCGCGTCCAGCTCTGCGCGCGCAGAAGCTCGATCAGCACCGGCGAAGCAAGCGGCGTCTGGCGGATGACGGCGGCGCGGCCATAGGCCTCGAACTTCCGGCTCGCCTTTTCCAGGCGGATTTCGACGTCGCGATGGTCCGAGGGATCGAGCGGCACGATCGAATTCAGCCGGTTGGACGGATGGCCGGCCGTCAGCCGCACCTGCCAGCTGCCGTCATATTGCACGGACGCCGCCGGCCAGGCCCGGAAGCCGACGGCCTCCAGCCTGCGCACCAGCGGCAGATTGTGTGAAGAGATGGATGCCTGCACCAAAGAACGATCAGCTCCGATAGTCGCCATTGATCGCAACATATTCCTTGGTGAGGTCGCAGGTCCAGACGGTTGCCGAACCAGTGCCGAGTCCAATGTCAACTTTGACGGGGATATCCTGCGCCTTCATGACCTTCGAGGCGGCCTCCTCGGAATAATCGGGATCGCGCTCGCCATTGACCGCGACCCTGATGTCGCCGAACCAGATGGCCAGCCGGTCGCGGTCGGCCATCTCGCCCGATTTGCCGACCGCCATGACGATGCGGCCCCAATTGGCGTCTTCGCCGGCGGCCGCCGTCTTGACCAGCGGCGAATTGGCGATCGACAGTCCGATGCGCTTGGCTGCGGCATCGCTCTCGGCGCCCGTCACGGTGATTTCGAGCATCTTGGTGGCGCCCTCGCCGTCCCGCACCACCTGCAGCGACAGATCCTTCAGCACGTCGTTGAGTGCGGCCCGGAATGCTGCAAGGCGCGGGTCGTCGGCACTTTCGATACGGGCCTGGCCGTCCTTGGCCGCAGCACCCGTCGCAAACAGCATCAGCGTGTCGGAGGTGGAAGTGTCGCTGTCGACGGTCATGGAATTGAAGGTCGGGCCGACGCCATCGGACAGAAGCACTTGCAGCGCCTCGGGCGCGATGTCGGCATCGGTGACGACGAAGGAAAGCATCGTCGCCATATCGGGCGCGATCATGCCGGCGCCCTTGGCAATGCCGTTGATCGTCACGACGACGCCGCCGATCTCGGCGCTGCGGGTCGAAACTTTTGGATAGGTGTCGGTCGTCATGATCGCCTTGGCGGCCTCGAACCAGAAATCGCCGGTCGCTTCGACCTGCATCCGCTCCAGAACGCCTGAGAATTTGGTGGCGTCGAGCGGCTCGCCGATGACGCCGGTCGAGGCCAGATAGACTTCGTTTTCGGCGCAGCCGACTGCAGCGGCAGCCGACTTCGCCGTCAGTGCGGTCGCCTGGCGGCCCTTCAGGCCGGTGAAGGCATTGGCATTGCCGGAATTGACGACGACGGCGCGGGCACTGCCATGCGGCAGATTGGCCCGGCAGAAATCGACCGGCGCCGACGGGCACTTCGAACGGGTGAAGACGCCCGCAACGGCCGCCGGCTTGTCAAAGACCATCATCAGCACGTCGGTGCGGTCCTTGTACTTGATGCCGGCGGAAGCCGTCGCCATGCGCACGCCGCGCAGCGGCGGCATCGAGACGAAGGATTTCGGAGCGAGCGGAGAGACGGAACCGGACATGATGAAACCTGCCAATGGGCATTTCCAGGCGAATGGAAACCGGTTCGCCGTCCGGAAATGCAACAACAACAATGATATTAAAGGGCCCGGAAAAACCGGGCCCTGATGCGAATATTACTGCTTCGGCGCCGGCGCGACGGGATCACTGCCCGGCTCCGGCTGCTTGTTGGCCTGATCGTAACCCTTGCGCAGCGTCTCGTCGGTGATTTCGATCTTGGCGGAGGCCTTCGCCTTATTCAGAAGTTCAAGATACTTGTCGCGCATGACGAGCTGACGAACCTGATCCTGCACCTGCTCGAAGGGCGGCGGCGCGGCGTCGCGTTTATCTTCGACCTTGATGACGTGATAGCCGAAATCGGTCTTGACGGGCGTCTTGGAATAGGTGCCCTTCTCCAGCGCGAAGGCCGCGTCCTCGAATTCCTTGACCATCCGGCCGCGCGAGAAATAACCGAGATCGCCGCCTTCCGACTTGTTCGGATCGGTGGACTTTTCCTTGGCGAGTTCGGCGAAATCCTTGCCGGCGTCGAGCTGCTTGATGATGTCCTTGGCTTCGTCCTCGGTCTTGACGAGGATATGACGGGCGTGAACTTCCTCCTGCTTCGGCAGAGCAGCGACTTCCTTGTCGTAGCGAGCCTTGACTTCTTCAGGCGTCACGATGTCGACGACATGCTTCTTGAAGTAGGCGTTGTGCAGCTCGCGGTCGGTGAGATACTGCATGCGCTTCTTGAATTCGTCGGTCTGATCGAGCTTCTCGGCCGCAGCGTCGGCGGCGAGCAGCTTCACGTCGATGGCGGCGGAAAGGGCTGCGACCTTCTTTTGGTCATCGGGAAGCTGCGCCAGCTGCGGGTCGAGATTGGCGACGGCGAGGTCGAGTTCCGACTGGTGAATCTCCAGCGTGCCGACCTTGGCGATGACGGCGTCATCGGCATAGGCCGGGGCCTGGAGCGCAACAAAAGTTGCAAACGCCAGTACGGCAAGTTTGTTGGTGCTCAACATGAAATACCCTTCACAGTTACATCGCCGGTTTCAGCATCGCCTGAATCGGCCCAAAATAGCCATCAACACCGGATTGTGGCCTTTCTGTATCCGCCAAATCCGTTGACATCATTCGACCCCCCTCTTATCTGTCACGCAACCTCGCGTCCAGAACAGTTTCCGGGCGTTTTAGCCGCGCGCCTGATTTTCGGCTGGGCCGCGAACAACAAACGTCGGGGATGAATATTTGAGAAAGGACCAGTCATATGGTCAGCTTTGGCGGTCTAGCCCGCAAGTTGTTTGGATCTTCCAATGACCGCCGCGTGCGGTCTTTCCAACCGAACGTCACTGCCATCAACTCTATCGAAGAGAAGACCAAGGCCCTGACGGACGAGCAGCTCACGGCAAAGACCGTAGAGTTTCGTGCGCTGCTTGCCGAGGGCAAGACGCTCGACGACATTCTGATCCCGGCCTTTGCCGTCGTGCGCGAAGCCTCGCGCCGCGTTCTCGGCCTGCGGCCTTTTGACGTACAACTGGTCGGCGGCATGATCCTGCATTCGAATGCGATCGCCGAAATGAAGACCGGCGAAGGCAAGACCCTCGTCGCCACCCTGCCGGTCTATCTGAACGCGCTTTCCGGCAAGGGCGTGCACGTCGTCACCGTCAACGATTACCTCGCCCAGCGCGATGCCGCGACCATGGGCCGCGTCTACAGCTTCCTCGGCATGACCACCGGCGTCATCGTCCACGGCCTCTCCGACGAGGAACGTCACGCGGCCTATGCCTGCGACATCACTTACGCCACTAACAACGAACTCGGCTTCGATTATCTGCGCGATAACATGAAGTACGAGAAGAACCAGATGGTCCAGCGCGGCCACAACTTCGCGATCGTCGACGAAGTGGACTCGATCCTCGTCGATGAGGCGCGCACGCCGCTGATCATCTCCGGTCCGCTCGACGACCGCTCCGAACTCTATAATACGATCGACGCCTACATTCCGATGCTGGTGCCTAGCGATTACGAGATCGACGAGAAGCAGCGCTCGGCCAACTTCTCCGAAGAGGGCACCGAGAAGCTGGAAAACCTGCTTCGTCAGGCCGGCCTCTTGAAGGGCAACGCACTCTACGACATCGAGAACGTCGCGATCGTCCACCACGTCAACAACGCGCTGAAGGCCCACAAGCTGTTCCAGCGCGATAAGGACTATATCGTCCGCAACGACGAAGTCGTCATCATCGACGAGTTCACCGGCCGCATGATGCCGGGCCGCCGCTATTCGGAAGGTCAGCACCAGGCGCTCGAAGCCAAGGAAAGGGTGCAGATCCAGCCGGAAAACCAGACGCTGGCCTCGATCACCTTCCAGAACTATTTCCGCATGTATGCCAAGCTCGCCGGCATGACCGGTACAGCGCAGACGGAAGCGGAAGAATTCGCCAACATCTATAATCTCGATGTCATCGAGGTTCCGACCAACCTGCCGATCCAGCGCCTCGACGAGGACGACGAGGTCTACCGGACCTTTGACGAGAAGTTCAAGGCGATCATCGAGGAGATCCTCGACGCCCACAAGCGCGGCCAGCCGGTACTGGTCGGCACCACCTCGATCGAAAAATCCGAACTGCTCGCCGAACGCCTGCGCAATCAGGGCTTCGACGACTTCAAGGTATTGAACGCCCGCTATCACGAGCAGGAAGCCTATATCGTCGCACAGGCCGGCGTGCCGGGTGCCATCACGATCGCCACCAATATGGCCGGCCGCGGTACCGACATTCAGCTCGGCGGCAACCTCGACATGCGCATCGAGCGCGAACTCGGCGAAGTCGAAGCCGGTCCCGAGCGCGACGCCCGGATCCAGGCAATCGTCGAGGAAATCAAGGAACTTAAGCAGAAGGCGCTCGCCGCCGGCGGTCTCTACGTCATCGCCACCGAACGCCATGAAAGCCGCCGCATCGACAACCAGCTGCGCGGCCGCTCCGGCCGTCAGGGCGACCCCGGCCGCTCGAAATTCTACCTCTCGCTTCAGGACGACCTGATGCGCATCTTCGGCTCCGACCGCATGGACAGCATGCTGACCAAGCTCGGGCTCAAGGAGGGCGAGGCGATCGTCCATCCGTGGATCAACAAGGCCCTGGAGCGCGCCCAGAAGAAGGTCGAAGCCCGCAACTTCGATATCCGTAAGAACCTGTTGAAGTACGACGACGTTCTCAACGATCAGCGCAAGGTGATCTTCGAGCAGCGCCTCGAACTGATGGAATCGACCAATATTTCCGAAACCGTTTCCGACATGCGTCGTGAGGTGATCGAGGATCTGGTCGAAAAGCACATCCCCGAGCGCGCTTATGCCGAGCAATGGGATGCAGCTGGCCTGAAGACCGGTGCCTTGAACATCCTTAATCTCGACCTGCCGGTTGAAGATTGGGTGAAGGAAGAAGGCATTGGCGAAGACGATATCCGCGAGCGCCTGACGAAAGCCACCAACGCCGCCTTCACGGAAAAGGCCGAGCGTTTCGGCGACGACATCATGCATTATGTCGAACGCTCGGTGGTCATGCAGACGCTCGATCATCTCTGGCGCGAGCACATCGTCAATCTCGACCATCTGCGCTCCGTCATCGGCTTCCGCGGCTATGCCCAGCGCGATCCGCTGCAGGAATACAAGTCGGAAGCCTTCGAGCTGTTCACCGCGCTGCTGAACAATCTGCGCGAGGCGGTGACCGCACAGCTGATGCGCGTCGAGCTGGTGCAGCAGGCCCCTGTCGAGCCCGAACCGCCGTTGATGCAGGCCCACCACCTGGATCCGACGACCGGCGAGGACGATTTCGCCCCGGCGATCTACCAGGCATCGGAAGTCCTCGTTTCTCCCGAGAACCGCAATCCTGATGACCCGGCCACCTGGGGCAAAGTCGGCCGCAACGAGACCTGCCCCTGCGGTTCCGGCAAGAAATACAAGCATTGCCACGGCGCCTTCGAACAGGTCTGAGGCAAGCCGCAAAGACTGCGAAAATGCCGCCTTCGGGCGGCATTTTCTTTTCTGCGGCAGCGCCGGAAAACCGGAATTACAGTGTCGGGCGGCAAGCCCGATCCGGAACCGTTTCTTAACCCTGTTCTGTCAAGACTTCGGGACGATTTGCCTGACTTTCAGAGTTTTGCGTGTTCATCATGGCGGTCATAGAAACAGCGGAGAAAATGCTGCCCGCGGGCCTGCGCCTGATCGGCGGCCGCGCGTTGCGCATGCTTGCAGCGGTGCTCACCGAACGTGGTGAGAAGGCGGCCGCTCAGCGCATGGCGCTGACGGCCTTCACGATTCGCATCCTTAGCGCGGCACTCGCCTTCGTCTCCCAGATCGTGCTTGCCCGACTGATGGGCGAATATGAATACGGCATCTTCGTTTTCGTCTGGGTACTGGTCGTCGTCTTCGGCGATCTCTCATGCCTTGGTTTCCAAACGGCGATCATCCGCTTCCTGCCGCAATACCGGGCAGCCGGCGCCGTAGAGGAAATCCGCGGCCTCACCGGCACGGCGCGCATCTTTGCACTGCTTTCGGGTACTGCAGTGCTCGCCGCCGGCATGCTCGGGCTGCATTTCTTCGGCGATATGATCCAGGTCTATTATCTCGTCCCGATCTTCCTCGGCCTGCTCGCCATGCCGATGATCGCGCTCGGCGACATTCTGGAAGGCACCTCGCGGGCGAACCACTGGCCGGTGATGGCGCTGAGCCCGGTCTATATTATCCGCCCCATCCTCATCATCGCCTTCATGCTGATTGCCATTGCCAGCGGCGCCGAGCATACGGCCGTCACCGCGATGCAGGCAGCACTCGCCGCGACCTTCGTCACCGCGCTTGGCCAGTATGCCGCAACGCTCTATCGCCTTCGCCGGCATTATGACAAAGGCCCGCACAAGGTCGATTTCCTCGCCTGGTTCAGCGTCGCTTTTCCGATTTTCCTGATCGAGGGCGTCAGCTTCCTGCTCACCAATTCCGATGTCGTCGTTGTCGGCATTTTCCTCGAGCCGCACGACGTCGCCATCTACTTCGCCGCCGCCAAGACGATGGCGCTGGTGCATTTCATCAATTTCTCGGTCAAGGCGGCCTCCGGCCCGCGCTTCTCCTCGATTATCGCCGAAGGCGACCACGCCCAGCTGGCGACCGCCGCCATCGACGCCGCCCGCTGGACCTTCTGGCCGGCGCTCGGTGTTGGACTTGCGGTGCTTGCCGCCGGACATCTTCTGCTGTCGCTCTTCGGCGGCGCCTTCACCTCAGGTTATCTGGTCATGGCGATCCTGCTCGCCGGCATCCTCGCCAAGTCGTTGGTCGGCCCGGCCGAAACGCTGCTGATGATGGCCGGCAGACAGAATATCTGCGTCGCGCTCTACGCCGGCGCGCTGACGGCCAATGTCGGCCTCAACCTTGCTTTGATCCCGCATTACGGCATCGAAGGCACAGCGATCGCCACGGCTTCCGCCATGGCGGTCGAGGCAATCCTGCTGCATCTCGCCGTGCGCCGCACGCTCGGCATCGTCCTTTTCGCCTTCGCCAGCCCCTCCGCCGCAACGCCAGAGATGAGAGTTCGATAGATGGTGCGTATTCCTCCCGTTACCGAAAGCACCGACAGCGCTGCCAACCGCATGGTGCATGATCTCGCCGCGCTGCATTTCGAAGCGCCGCGGGCCGAGGCGCGCGCCGAGATCGGACGACCGGGACGCGAGCTCTGCCTCTACCCGGGCAAGCTCGGCTATGAGCTGCAGGAAGAACTCGACTTTCTCTCCCACCGGGCTATGGAACCGAACGTCTTCTTCTCCGGCCGCTTTCTCGCTCCCGCCATGCCGCGGCTCGAAGACCGGCAGGTAAACTTCGCCCTGATCCGCGACCACAATGCCGGCCGCAGCCGCATGCGCTTTCTGATGCCGTTTTCGATCGACAAGCCGGGCTTTGCCGTCGGTCCGTCGATCATCCGCGGCTGGTCGAACAGCTTCGGCCCGCTTGGCACGCCGCTGGTCGACAGCGAGGATGCAGCCGAGACCCTCGACAACCTCTTCGAGGGACTGACCGCGCGCGATCTCAATCTGCCCGGCATACTGGTTCTGCCGGATCTCAGGCTGAACGGCATCTTCGTGCGCATGGTCAAGGCCGTGGCGCTCAGCCGCAATCTTCCCGTCACCGTCACCAATCCCTACTTGCGGCCGATGCTGCAGAGTGACGAAGAGGCGCCGGCCTATCTCGGCCGCACCATCTCTTCCTCGCACATGCGCGAGATGCGCCGCCAGTGGCGTCTGCTGGAGGAACAGGGAACGGCGGTGTATGCCGTCGCCCGCCAGCCCCGCGAAATCCACATCCGTTTCGAGGAATTCCTGGCTATGGAAGCCGGCGGCTGGAAGGGTAAGCGGCGAAGCGCTCTTGTCACCGATCGCTATCATACGGCTTTCGCCCGCGAGGCGGTGTCGAACCTTGCCGCCGTCGACGCCGTGCGTATTCACACGATCGACCTCAACGGCAAGGCGATTGCCGCCATCGTCGTTTTGATGATGGGCGGCGAGGCCTACACCTGGAAGACCGCCTATGACGAGAACTATGCCCGCTATTCGCCGGGCAAGCTGTTGATGAGCGAACTCACCGAGTGGCATCTCGACGACGCCAATATCGTGCGCTCCGATTCCTGCGCCGTCTCGGATCATCCGATCATGAGCCGCTTCTGGCAGGAGCGCGAGGAGATGGGAACCCTAGTGATCGGCCTGACGCAGAACGGCGACCGCGACATGCGCCAGGTCTCAGCCCAGCTCCACATGTACCGCAGCACCCGCAATATGGCGAAGATGCTGCGCGAGAAGATCATGTCGCTGGCCGGCCGGGGCTAAAGCCCTTTATTTGCATATCGTTCTTCCGGAACCGCTACACACTTCCGGGCGATATGCACTAATCTTCGGCCGCCGCCTTTTCGCGCAGCAGCCGGCGGATCACCTTGCCGGTGGTCGTCAGCGGCAAGGCATCGATGAATTCCACCTCGCGCGGATATTCGTGCATTGAAAGCCGCGTCTTCACCCACTCCCTGATATCGGCGGCCAGCGCCTCGCTTGGATGATGGCCTGGCGACAGAACGATATAAGCCTTGACGATCTCGGTGCGCACCGTATCGGGTTTGCCGACGGCGGCGGCAAGCTGCACGGCGGGATGGCCGATCAGGCAATCCTCGATTTCGGCCGGGCCGATGCGATATCCCGACGAGGTGATGACGTCGTCATCGCGGCCCTCGAAAGTGACGTAACCGTCGGCGTCCTGCCGGCCGATATCGCCGGTAAGCAGCCAGCCTTTGGCGAATTTTCGCGCCGTCGCCGCCGCATCGTCCCAATAGCCGAGGAACATCACGGGATCGGGACTGGCGATAGCGATCTGGCCCGGTTCGCCGACTGGCAAAGCGTCACCCGCTTCGCTGACGATCGCAACGCGATGCCCGGGCACCGCCCGTCCGATGGCGCCCGCCTTGGTGACGCCATGGGCAGCGCTCGAAGCGAGCACGAAATTGCACTCCGTCTGGCCGTAGAATTCGTTGACGGTGATGCCGAGCGTGCGCTGTGCCCATTCATAGGTCTCGCGGCCGAGCGCCTCCCCGGCCGAGCCGATGGTGCGCAGCACCAGATGGTATTTCGAGCGTGGATCCGAAACAGATCGCATCAGCCTCAATGCCGTCGGCGGAATGAAGGCGTTGCGCACCCCCATCTCGGCCATGATCCGATAGGCCATGTCGGCATCGAATTTCTGCGCCGGCGACGAGACGACGGGAACGCCGAGCAGCAGGCTCGGCAGCAGCGCGTTGAGCAGCCCACCCGCCCAGGCCCAGTCGGACGGCGTCCAGACCTTGTCGCCCGCTTTCGGAAAATCCTCATGGGCAAACTGCATGCCGGGAATATGGCCGGGCAGCACACGGTGGCCATGCAGCGCACCCTTCGGCGGCCCCGTCGTTCCCGAAGTGAAGATCATCAATGCGGGATCGTCCGGACCGGTCTTGACGACATCGAAGACGGGAGAATGGCCGTCCACCAATTCGCCGAAGGCGGCTGCATCGGCACTCGCCCCGTCGATGCTGATGAGATGTTTCAGCATCGGCAGCCGATCGCGGATCTGGCGGATGCGTTCGAGACCGAAGCCATTGGTGACGACGGCCACGACGCCTGCCGCCTTCAGCCGGTATTCCAACGCCTCGACGCCGAAGAGCAGCGCCAGCGGCAGCGCGATCGCGCCGCTCTTGTAGATCGCCACATGCGCAATCACCGTCTCGAAGGATTGCGGCAAGAGCAGCGCGACGCGATCGCCACGTTCGATACCAAGCGAAACCAGCGCATTTGCAAAGGCCGAGGAACGGTCGGCGAGCGCGCGATAGGTCAGGGTGCGGTGATGGCCGTCCGGGCTGAAATGTTCGAGGCAGACGCGCTCCGGCGCCCTCGCCGCCCAGTCGTCGCTGACGGCGCGGCCGATATTGAAGCCTTCGGGAATCCGCCACGAGAAATCGCGATAGAGATCGTCGTAGCGATCGTGGGACGGCAGGATCATAGGCGAAATCCGGTGAATGCTGCACCAGCTAACACCTTGTGCTGCAATTGCGCAAGCAGCCGGTCCGGGGCGGCGATGACAGGCCTGGCTTCCGAGCCCATCACGCATTGTTGTGTGCCTGGCAGAACGGTTCTTCGTCGGCCGCCCTGCGACTTTGCCGGTTCCGCGCTAGATCATGGAGGCCATCCCCCGGGGCATGGAATTGGGGGCATCGAATTGGGTGATCAAATTTTAATCGCGGAGTCGTTTCATGGAATACGCAAAATTTGGCAAGACCGGTCTGGAAGTTTCGAAAATCTGCCTGGGCTGCATGACCTTCGGCGATCCCGGCCGCGGCAATCATGCCTGGAGCCTGCGGGAAGAAGAAAGCCGGGCGATGATCAAGCAGGCGATCGACCTCGGCATCAATTTCCTCGACACCGCCAACACCTATTCCAACGGCTCCTCGGAAGAGATCGTCGGCCGTGCTATTAAAGATTTCGCCAAGCGAGAGGACATCGTGCTGGCGACCAAGGTGTTCAATCGCATGCGGCCAGGCCCCAACGGCGCCGGCCTGTCGCGCAAGGCGATCTTCGATGAAATCGACAACAGCCTGCGCCGTCTCGGCACCGACTATGTCGACCTCTATCAGATCCACCGCTTCGATTACACGACGCCGATCGAGGAAACGCTGGAAGCGCTGCACGACGTCGTCAAATCCGGCAAAGCGCGTTATATCGGCGCCTCCTCCATGTATGCGTGGCAATTTGCCAAGGCGCTCTACGTCTCCAGGCTGAACGGCTGGACCGAATTCGTCAGCATGCAGGACCACCTGAACCTGCTCTACCGCGAAGAAGAACGTGAAATGCTGCCGCTCTGCGAAGATCAGAAGATCGCCGTCATCCCCTGGAGCCCGCTTGCCCGCGGCCGACTGACCCGCGACTGGGACGAGGCGACGGCGCGCAGCGAAACCGACGAATTCGGCAAGACGCTCTACACGCAGTCGAGCGATGCAGACCGCAAAATCGTCGAGGCCGTGGCCGAGATCGCCAAGGCTCGCGGCGTCTCCCGCGCCCAGGTCGCAACCGCCTGGATCCTGCAGAAAAGTGCCGTGACCGCCCCGATCATCGGCGCTTCCAAACCGGGCCACCTCAGCGACGCGGTTGCCGCGCTCTCCGTCAAGCTCACCACTGAAGAAATCGCCGCACTGGAAGCACCCTACATCCCGCACGCCGTCGCCGGTTTCAAATAGCCGCCGGCGGGTTTTCAGCCTCAGCGATCAAGGCAGATCCCCTCCGTTTGCGCGGAGGGGAAATCGAAACCATCACCATCCTGAGATTATATCCGACTGCCGGGATCGAGCTGCCGGCGCATCGTCACCAGAAACTGCTCGGCAAGCGCCCTGTCCTCCACCGCGCGCGCCAGAATGACGGCGCCCATCATCGATGAGAGGGTCGTCGCGGCATTGGCGCGGCGTTCTTCTTCGGTCTCGCCGGGAACGATATCGGCGAGTGTGTCGACCAGCACGGACAGCCCGTCGCTGAAGACGGCGCGGACAGCACCGCGGCTGCGGCTCACCTCCTGGATCAGCGTCGCGAAGACGCAGCTGCCGCCCGGATCGTCGACCGTGCGCCAGTGGATATAATGGTCGAGCAGCGATTCCAGCGGCCGATCCGGAGAATCGGCGATATGCTCCTTCCAGCGCGTTTCGACCTTGTCGATCAGCTTACGGCTGACCTCCAGCGCCAGGTCGTCCTTCGAAGCGAAATGACCGTAGAAACCGCCATGCGTCAGCCCCGCCGCCTTCATGATGTCGGCGACGCCGACCCCGTCGAAACCGTTCTCGCGGAAGAGCACGCCGGCAACGCCCAGGATGTTCTCTCGGTTTTCGGCAAACTTCTCGCGGCTCACCCGCATTTTTCATCTCCAGAAATAGTCGCTTGACAAAATATATGACGTCCATCATCAATAGGCAACAAATATGATGGCCATCATGTAAATCGATCTTGCATTTTCCCCAAGCTGAATTCGAACGGAATCTCGCCCATGGTTTCCACAGCCCTTGCCTCCTCTCTTGCCCGGCGTAACATCCACTACGGCTGGGTCGTCGCTGCCGCAACCTTTCTCACCATGCTGGTCACCGCAGGCGCCATGGGCGCACCTGGCGTTCTCATCAAGCCGCTGCAGGACGAGTTCGGCTGGGAGACGTCGCAGATCTCCTCAGCCCTTGCCATCCGACTGATCCTTTTCGGTTTCATGGGCCCGTTCGCCGCCGCCTTCATGAATTATTTCGGCGTGCGCAAGGTCATCGTTTTCGCCCTCGCCCTGATCGGCGCTGGCTTCATCGGTTCGCTGTTCATGACGACGCTGTGGCAGCTGCTGCTGCTCTGGGGCATTGTCGTCGGCTTCGGCACCGGCCTGACGGCCATGGTACTCGCCGCAACGATCTCCACCCGCTGGTTCACCAAGCATCGTGGCCTCGTCGTCGGCATGCTTTCGGCAAGTTCGGCCACCGGCCAGCTCGTCTTTCTGCCGCTGATGGCGGAGCTGACGCAACGCTATGGCTGGCGCTCGACGGTGTTTTTCGTCTGCGCCATGATCATGGTCGCAGCCCTTGCCGTGCTTGCCTTCATGCGCGACCGGCCGGCCGACCTCAACTTGCCCGCCCTCGGCGAAACTCAGGTCACGCCACCGCCGGCAAGCACCTCTCTCGGCGTCGCGCTGATGACGCCGATCACCGTGCTCAGGGAAATCTCCAAGACCTCGACCTTCTGGATCCTGTTTGCCACCTTTTTCATCTGCGGCCTCAGCACCAATGGCCTGATCCAGACCCATTTCGTCACCCTCTGCGGCGATTTCGGCATCGTGCCGGTGGCCGCCGCCAGTGTGCTGGCCGTCATGGGCATCTTCGATTTCTTCGGCACCATCGGCTCCGGCTGGCTGTCCGACCGCTTCGACAATCGCTGGCTGCTGTTCTTTTATTACGGCTTTCGCGGCCTGTCGCTGCTCTACCTGCCCTTCAGCGATTTCAGCTTTTACGGCCTTTCCATCTTCGCCGTCTTCTACGGCCTCGACTGGATCGCCACCGTGCCGCCGACCGTCAAGATCGCCGCCGACCGCTTCGGCCGTGAAAAGGCCGGCCTTGTCTTCGGCTGGGTCTTTGCCGGCCATCAGCTGGGAGCCGCCACCGCCGCCTATGGCGCCGGCCTCTCGCGCACGGAGCTTTCGAGTTACCTGCCCGCCTTCTTCATCGCCGGCGCCTTCTGCCTGCTGGCATCGATCCTGGCGATCACGCTGAAGAAGTCCGGCCTGACCGCTCCGGCACCCGCGGCGGCCCATTGATATCACAAGCATCCGGCCTCGAAACGAGGTCGGATCTCTCTACAGGATCAGTTGGATAACTTCGCTTGCCCGTCTTGCGCGTGCAGGCGCTCACATGTTAGACAGCCGCCCGGTCGTATCCGTTGCCCCATTGGCGGAATTGGTAGACGCGCTCGACTCAAAATCGAGTTTCGAAAGAAGTGCTGGTTCGACTCCGGCATGGGGCACCAGCCTACGCTCTATGAGCTTCGGCTCGGCCAGCCGAAGAGAGCAGCTAAGCGGAGGCTGTCGCGCCGCAGTTCCGTCAGGAATGAAGGCGGACTGGTTCGATAGTTCATCCCGAATACAATTGTGTCGTACCTCCGCATCAACAAACTGACGCGGGAGCACGCAACGAATCCGTATCCGAATAAAACTACTTGTTCTTCAACAGCCACATCTTGCCGGCCATGGTGATGCCGTAGACGTCTTTCGAGACATCGTCATCGAGGTGCCGCCGCTCGAGAAAACCAGGCTCCTTCAGCTCACCCAGCGTCTTGGCGGTGACCGATTTGATTTTCTGAGGCCGCTCTTTCCAACGGTCGGTCTTTGCGTAGGTCACCGTCGCGTTCTGATGCGTCCATTTATTGGCTGGCTGAGGGTAAAGGTCTCCATCCCTGGCGAGTTTCAGTGCGGCAATCTGGGACGGCGTAAGCTCAATCATACTAAAAGATCCTGTGCAGGTGTTGTTTGCGCTGGGAATGCGCTTGTACCAAAGGCGTGCTCATAACACCGACGGACGAGTTTCACCACTGCATTGCGATATTCGCGCCACGAAAGGCGAAAACCCGGCTCATTGGAACCGGGCTTCGCCTTCGTCGGGTAATCCTGGTCAATCGCAACGCCGGACCGTCTTGGTAACCTCGCCTTCGTCGGTCTGTCGGGTGACGCTCCTGGTTTCGCAGCCATAGTCGCGATAGCGGCGGTGCTCGCGTTCGCGCACCGCACCGAAAGTGACGCCACGCTCGCTGATGGTGATGCCGGGTCGTACCCGCTCATGACGATAGCCGTCGTCATAGGAACGCTCCCGGACATAGACGCTGTCGGCGAGAACAGGCGCTGCAAACGAGCAGGCGGCAAGGGCCGCTACAGTACAATTCAGGATGATCTTCCGCATGTCGTTTCTCCTTTCTTGATGAAAGAGCAACGAGACAAGAGACAAGTGGTTCCAACATCGCCGGAGGCCCGACCTTGCGGCAGACGAGTTCCAGGCCTCACGGGCAAGACCGCAAACAAGGGCAGCGCACCCAAATCAACTGTTTAATTCCGCTTGCACTTCGTACAGAGTGGCCGCCGCAATCACAGGAAGGGTCAGACGTGCATCAGGAAGTAGGGCTCATCGCGACGGTTGCCGTCAGTTTCGTTTTCGCGGCGGTCCTGGGGTATGCTGCTGACCGGCTTCGGCTGCCGCCGCTGGTCGGCTACCTGATGGCCGGTATCCTGATGGGGCCGTTCACGCCGGGCTTCGTCGCCGATACCGCCCTTGCCGGTCAACTCGCCGAAATGGGCGTCATCCTTCTGATGTTCGGCGTCGGCCTGCATTTTTCCGCCTCCGACCTGCTGGCCGTGCGTGGCATCGCCGTGCCGGGCGCGATCGGGCGCATCATCCTCGCCACCCTCATGGGCATCGGCCTTTGCAAACTCTGGGGCTGGAGCCTCGGTGCCGGCATCGTCCTGGGCCTGAGCCTGTCTGTGGCGAGCACCGTCGTTCTGCTGAAGGCGCTGGAGGAGCGCAATCTCGTCAACGCGCCGAGCGGGCGCGTCGCCGTTGGCTGGCTGATCGTCGAGGATCTGGTGATGGTGCTGGCGCTAGTGCTGCTGCCGGCCCTTGCAGAACTTCTGGGTGGCAATGCCGTCGCTACGGCCAACCACGGCCTCGGCGAGCTTTCCCTGGTGCTGACGATCGGCCTGACGCTGCTGAAGGTTATGGGTTTCGCCGCCATGGCGATCTTCCTCGGCCCGCGCATCGTGCCCTGGCTGCTGACGATGGTCGCCCGCACCGGCTCGCGCGAACTCTTCACGCTGACGGTACTGGCGATCGCCCTCGGCATCGCCTTCGGCTCGGCGGCGATCTTCGGCGTCTCCTTCGCGCTCGGCGCCTTTTTTGCCGGCGTCGTCATGAGCGAATCCCAGCTCAGCCACAGGGCAGCGGCCGACTCGCTGCCGTTGCAGAATGCCTTCTCCGTGCTGTTCTTCGTCTCCGTCGGCATGCTCTTCGACCCATCGATCCTGGTGCGCCAGCCGCTGGCGGTGATCGGCGCGCTGGCGCTCATCATCCTCGGCAAGGGCATCATCACCTTCACGATCGTCATGCTGCTGCGATATCCGATCGGCCTGGGGCTGACCTTGGCCGGCGGCCTTGCCCAGATCGGCGAATTCTCCTTCATCCTCGCCGGCCTCGGTGTCTCGCTTGGGCTGCTGCCGCATGAGGGCCAGGATCTGATCCTTGCTGCGGCAATCCTGTCGATCACACTCAATCCCATCGTAATCTTCGCGACCGACGGGCTGAAGAAATATATCCATTCGAAATGGCCCTCCCTTTGGGAAAGCTACGGCAGGAAGAGGCAGAAGGCGCTCGGCAAGGAACTGGAAAAAATCAAGGCGCTCGGTGAGGAGCGCGAACGCGAGCATCAACTGAAGATGCAGCAGCTGATCGAGACTTTCCCGCTATTCTCTGAGGTCGACGAAGACGCGCAAGAGGAACTGCTGCTGCTCTTCAAGGCGAAATCCGCGCCGCCCGGCGAGCGCGTCATCCGCCGCGGCGATCGCGGCGACGGCATGTATTTTATCTCATCGGGAGCGGTGGAAGTCCGCCTCGCCAGTGGCGCGATCCGCCTGGAGCCCGGTGCCTTTTTCGGCGAAATGGCGCTTCTGACCGGCGGACGGCGCACTGCCGACGTCATTGCCGTCGACTTCTGCCAGTTCGAGGTGCTCGAGCGGCGCGACTTCAACATGTTCATGGCGCGTCATCCCAATTTGCGCGCCGCAGTCAGCGAAATGGCCCAGAAACGCACGGAGATGAACGACCAGCGTCAGCAATGGGAAAAATCGATGGATCTCTCATGACGCAACATCGGCGCATGTCTCGGCGATAGCACGATTGCTCAGCCTGCCGGCCAATAGCCATCGGCGCGGAAATCCTCCGGGATCGGATCGAGTCGCGACAAGCTCTCGGCCGCAAAATCGATCTGCAGCGACAGGTATTGAAGAGACGCCAGCATCGGCACGCCGGTCGCGAACTCCCGGATGCGCGAGAGATGATAGCCGCTGGCACTCAACCGCCGCGCCGCCTCCCGGCGCACGTCGTCTAGGCTCGGCCCGCCGCCCTCTTCGAACCGCTCAACCATGTGCACGGCCTGCCCGCGGCCGCCTTCAATCACTTTGAACATGCTCATGCCACCCTGCAGTCGCCCCAATTCGGCTGGAGCATGATGTCTTAAGAAAACCGCCCACAGTTTTCGGTATCATGCTCTGAGACAGCTTGCCGGAGAATCGCCGATTCGCCATCCCGTGAAATCTTGGGAGAGGCGCCGATGCCCCACATCACGAAAATTTTTGGACAGGGGTGGCACGAAGGACACGGGCAAGCATTTACAGCGCCGCACACGCCCCCTAAAGCTTTTCGCACTGCAACAGGAAGGGAACGGAATGCTCCGCAGACTTTACGACTGGACCATGTCTTTGGCCTCGCGCAAATCGGCCGAAGTCTGGCTCGCCGTCATCGCCTTCGTCGAAAGCTCCATCTTTCTCGTCCCCGCCGATGTGCTTTTCCTGCCGATGGCGCTTGCCAAGCCGGAGCGCTCCTATCGCTACGCGTTGATCGCGACCATCGCTTCCGTGCTCGGCGGCATCGCCGGCTGGGCGCTCGGCTATTACGCCTATGAGACGGTGGCCCGGCCGGTTCTCGAATTCTACGGCAAGCTCGACGCCTTCGAGCAGATGAAAGCCTATGTCACCTACGAGACGATCCTGCTGCTGCTTGTCACATCAGGTGTTGCGCATCTGCCGCCGATCAAGATCGTCACAATCCTGTCCGGCGTCATTCACGTCAATCTGGGCCTTTTCATTGTTTCGGCGATCGTTGCGCGCGGGGCGCGTTTCCTCTTCCTCGCCTGGCTGCTGCGCCGCTACGGCGAACCGATCCGGGACTTCATCGAGAAGCGCCTCGGCCAGATCGTCGGCTTCGGTGCAACTGCCGTGATCGTTTTATACATCGCCTACCGCTACCTCGCTCACTAGAACATAAGGTTGTCCGAAAACCGCTCGCGCTTTTCGGCATCGTGCCACTAAGCCAACTTCGCGGAGTTCCGCCATGACTGCCACTTCCTCGCCGCTCGCCCGCCCCGGGTTTGTCTATTCCATATTGCTCGCCATCGGCATGGCGGCCGCGGTCGGCACGGCGCTTGGTTTCCAATATATCGGCGGCTACATTCCCTGCGCACTCTGCCTGCTGCAGCGCCAGCCTTATTATTACGCCATCCCGATCGCCATCCTCGCAGCGATTTCGGAACTCGTCGGCCTGCCGAACTGGATCACCCGCGCGCTCATTCTTGCCGCCGGCATGCTAATGCTGGTCACCGCGGGCATGGGCGTCTATCACGCCGGCGTCGAATGGCATTTCTGGGCCGGCCCGGCCACCTGCTCGACGACGGCCAGCAGCATGACGACCAATGCCGGCGATCTGCTCGGCGAACTCAACACGATCAAGGGCCCATCCTGCACCGATGCAGCACTCAGGGTGCTCGGCCTGTCTTTTGCGGGCTGGAACGTGATTGCCGGAATTCTGCTCGCAGCCTTCGCCTTCGCAGGCGTTCGCAAAGCCGCTTGATCAAGGCTGCAGTTCGGTATCCCAGTAGAGATAGTCGAGCCAGCTGTCATGCAGATAGTTTGGCGGGAACAGCCTGCCGTTATTGTGCAGATCCTGCACCGTCGGCTGATAGGGCTTCTGCGACGGGAACATGCTTGCCTGCTTGGGAAGCTTGCTGCCCTTGCGCAGATTGCAGGGCGAACAGGCTGCCACGACATTCTCCCAGGTGGTCTCGCCGCCATGGGCGCGCGGGATGACGTGGTCGAAGGTCAGATCGTCATGGGCGCCGCAATACTGGCATTCGAACCGGTCGCGCAGGAACACGTTGAACCGGGTGAAAGCGGGATTGCGGGACGGCTGAACGTAGGTCTTGAGACACACGACACTCGGAAGCCGCATCGAGAAACTCGGCGAGGAAACCGAATGCTCGTATTCCGCGATGATGTTCACGCGGTCGAGAAATACCGCCTTGATCGCGTCCTGCCAGGACCACAGCGACAAGGGATAATAACTCAGTGGCCGGAAGTCAGCGTTCAGGACGAGCGCTGGCAGGGCCTGTGGGGAGACTGCAATCGTCAAGGGACTCTCCTGATCGATTCGGCATCTGCACCTGTATATTAGGCCGGTTGTTACAGGATTGTGAAGTCCAATAAATTCAGAGGATAAAGGCAATTTGAAGAGTGTTGCCGATCAGCTGGTCGGCACCATGTCGCGGCGCGTTTTCGCGGCGTAATAGGCCCAGAAAAGCCGGGCCGCCACGGAGCGCCACGGCGACCAGGGTTCCGCCAAGGCAGCCAGAGCCTTTGCTTCAGGCCGGGCCGCGAGACCGAATGCCGCGCCGACGGCATTCTGAAGCGCGACATCGCCGGCCGGAAAGACATCGGCATGGCCGCCGCAGAACATCAGATAGACCTCCGCCGTCCACGGACCGACGCCCTTCAGCGCGGTGAGTTCGCCAAGCGCTTCTTCAGGCGGCATCAGGCAGAGCCCGGAAAGATCGAGGCGGCCGGAGGCAACGGCTTCGGCGATCCGCGACAGGGTCTCAGCCTTGGCGCGTGACAGGCCGAATTCACGCCAGGCTTCGGCGTGAAGCAGCGCATAGCCCTCGGCGGTCAAAAGACCGTCCGCCGGCAGCATGCGCCGCCAGATCGCCTCGGCACTGGCGCGCGATACCATTTGTGAGACGATGATATGGGCAAGGCCGGCAAAACCCGGTTCGCGCAACCGCAGCGGAACGGGCCCTGCATCCACCGCGATCGGCACAAGGCGTGGATCGACACGAAGCAGTGCTTCGAGCCCCCGGCTGACGTCGTCTTCGTTGCGGATGATCTGCACATCGCCTCGCAGTGGTTCAAAACCTAAATCCATGGCAGAAGAAAGCATGACCACGAGCGAGCGTCAAAAACCTGTCTTTCGTTTTGCGCCGAGTCCCAACGGACAGTTGCATCTCGGCCATGCCCTCTCGGCTCTCCTGAACCGCGACATGGCGGCGGTCGCGCGTGGGCGCCTGCTGCTGCGCATCGAGGATATCGACCAGGGGCGCTGCACCCCGGAGTTCGAGGCCGGCATCCTGAGCGATCTCGACTGGCTTGATATCGGCTGGGAAAGCCCGGTGCGGCGCCAGTCGGAACATTTCCCCGCATATCAGGCAGTACTGCACGCGCTGATCGAGCGCGGCCTGGTCTATCCGGCCTTCCTGACCCGAGGCGAGGTGAAGGCGCGCGTCGCTGCCTATGAGGCGGCCGGTGAATCCTGGCCGCGCGATCCCGACGGCACGCCACACTATCCCGCAAACGATCGCGAGCGCCCGGAAGACGAGTGGCGGGAAATGCTGACCTCGGGAAAGAAACATGCCTGGCGGCTCGATATGCGCAAGGCGCTGGACCTGATCGGCGAACTACTGTTCTGGACCGAAACCGGCGACGGCAGATCGGGCGAGATCGCCGCCGAACCCGAAGTCTGGGGCGATGTCATCCTGTCGCGCTCGGACGCCCCGTCGAGCTATCATCTTTCAGTCGTCGTCGACGATGCGCTGCAGGGCGTCACCCACGTCGTGCGCGGCCTCGACCTCTTCCCCGCGACATCGGTGCACCGGCTGCTGCAGGTACTGCTCGACCTGCCGCAACCGATCTATCACCATCACCGTCTCATTCTCGATGCGGCTGGCCGCAAGCTTTCGAAAAGCGACGGCGACAGCGGGCTTGGTGAATTGCGCACCCGCGGCATGTCAGGGGCCGATATTCGCCGCCTTGTCGGGCTCTGATGCCCGTTCGGCACGCTCTCTGCCGACGATCGAAAGCGTGTGGGAGAACATCCGGAAGACGCGGAATTTGATCAGCGCCGCATTGATCTCCGCCCCGATGATGAAGATGACGCCGATCATGTAGAGGAAGATCAGCACGATCATGACCGAGGCTAGGCCGGCATAGGTTGCGGTATAATTGGCGAAGGTCGCCAGATAATAGGCAAAGATCAGCGCGCCGGCGAGCCAGAGAAGCAGGGTCAGCAGCACGCCCGGAATGACGTCGAAGACCCGCCGCTTGCCTGCCGGCAACCAGAGATGCATGACCAGCAATCCGACCGTCAGAACCACCAGCGTGCCGTAGATGCGCCAGCTGAAGACGATGTCGAGCGTGTCGGCAAACAGCGGAAACCAGTTCCTGGCATAATCGAGCGCCAGCGGCACGGCGACCAGCAGGATGCTGATCGCCGCAAAGATGATCACCGCGATCAGCACATAGCCGAGGCTCGCGAGGCGGGTGAAATACCACGGCCGCGTCTCCTGCACCCGGTAGGCGCGGTTGAGCGAGATGCGCAGCGCCTCGACGCCGTTCGAGGCGAAATAGGCGGCCGCCAGCACCGAGATCGTCAGCAGCCCGCCGCGCGGAATTGTCAACACCTGCAGCACCTGGTCGGCGAGCGGCTTGGCAATCGCCTCGGGCCAGGTGTCGAAGATCAGATGGATGGCGGTCGAGGAAAATTGATCGGCGCCGAGGAAGCTTGCAAGCGCCGTGCCGAAGATCAGGAAGGGGAAAACCGCAAGCAGGCTGGACAGCGCCACATGGCTCGCCATGGCAAAGCCGTCGTCCTCGATCATATGACAGATCGCGTCGTAGACCACGTCGTAGATCGTGCGCAGCGCCTTCGGCATTCCGTCTCCGGCTTTCCAGATTGTATCCTCTGGCCGAATATGGGAAACGAGTCCCATTTTGTACAGGAATCATTCCATGGCGGGAGAGCGTACCATCGTCGTGACCGGATGCTCGTCCGGCATCGGCGCTCATTGCGTGCGGGCTCTGAAAGCCGATGGCTGGCGCGTCTTTGCGACGGTGCGCAAGGCGGAAGACCTGCCGGGGCTGGAGGCAGACGGCATTGAAGCCTTGCTGATGGACTATGCCAGGTCCGAGACGATTTCGGAGCTGGTCGACGCGGTCCTGGAACGCAGCGGCGGCCGCATCGACGCGCTTTTCAACAATGGCGCCTACGGCCAGCCGGGCGCCGTCGAAGATCTTTCGACGGCCGCGTTGCGCGCCCAGTTCGAGGCGAATTTCTTTGGCTGGCACGAACTGACGCGGCAGATCATCCCGGCGATGCGCAAACGCCAAGAGGGGCGGATCGTGCAGTGCTCGTCGATCCTCGGCGTCGTGCCCTATCGCTATCGCGGCGCCTACACCGCTTCCAAATTCGCGCTCGAAGGCCTCAGCATCACCTTGCGCATGGAGCTGCAGGGCAGTGGCATCCATGTGAGCCTGATCGAGCCGGGACCGATCGCCACGCGTTTCACCGCCAACGCGCTCGCAAAGATCAAGGAGCATATCGACCTTGAGAATTCGCCGCACGCGGCCGACTATGTCAAGCAACTGGCAAGACTTAATGGATCTGGCCCGGTCAGCCGCCATAAGCTTGGCCCGGAAGCAGTCTATTCCGTATTGAAACACGCATTGAACTCGAAAAATCCAAGGCCACATTATCCTGTAACGACTCCGGCCAAGCAGGGCATGTTCCTGAAGCGGCTGCTTCCGGCAGACCTCTTCTACCGCCTGATGCGCTGGACGGACTGAGAAAGCTGAATGCCATGTCCACGGTCACCTATATCCTTGCGATCATCGTCATGGGCGCCGTCGCCCTCGTCCTGATCCGCGGCCTCTTCAATATGATGAAGGGCGGCGATGCCAACCGTTCCAACAAGCTGATGCAGCTTCGCGTCCTGCTACAGGCAATCGCCGTCGTCCTGATCATGGTGACGCTCTGGCTGACCGGTGGTGGCCGGCCGACGTGACCGGGCAATCTAACGACAGAGGGATAAAATTGGGTACTATCGTCTCCTCGAACTCTCTCATTCCTGTGCTCGTCACAGGAATCCAGCCACCGCGCGTCCGCGCGGTGAATAACAAAATCCGACGTTCAAAAGCCTCTCCCGCGCCCAAAGACTTGGGCGCACTGGATTCCTGTGACGAGCACAGGAATGAGGGAGGTGAGGCCATGCACGACGCGGTGGTTCTGTACGCAGCGGCAAATTTTGCGACAATGCCAACTCCACCTTCCGTCACCCCAGGCCTTGAGCCGAGGATCCGTGCCACGACTGCTAGTGAATGCCATGTGGATGCTCGGGTTAAGCCCGAGCATGACGAAGGGTGGAGTGGTTCAGCCTTCCCGCCAATAGGCGGTGCGGCATGGTAAAACTCAACAAGATCTACACCAAAACCGGCGATGACGGCACCACAGGGCTGGTTTCCGGGCCGCGCCGGACAAAGGACGATCTCCGCGTCGAGGCCTATGGCACGATCGACGAAGCCAATTCCGCCATCGGCCTGGCGCGACTGCACACGGCCGGCTTGCCCGAGCTCGACGCTATGCTGATGTCGATCCAGAACGACCTCTTCGATCTCGGCGCCGATCTCGCCACACCCGATACCGGCGAGCCGCCGGCCTACGAACCGCTGCGGATCGTCGAGGCGCAGGTCGACCGCGTGGAGCGCGAAATCGACCAGTTGAATGCCGGCCTGGAACCGCTGAAATCCTTCATCCTGCCGGGCGGCAGCCCGGCCGCCGCACATCTGCATCTTGCCCGGACGATTGCGCGGCGCGCCGAACGTTTGATGGTGGCGCTTGCCCGCACCGACGGTGAAATCGTCAGCGAGGCAGCGATGAAATATGTCAATCGGCTCTCCGATTTCTTCTTCGTCGCCGCGCGTCATGCAAATGATCGCGGCCATGCGGATGTGCTTTGGGTTCCGGGAAAAAACAGATAGGCTTGCCGCGGTCGCGATCGCCGGGGGGCCTTATGTTCATACCTTTTCACGACGCCAATACGCTGAAATATATCAAGGTTCAGTGGGTGACGCTCTCACTGATCGCATTGAATGTCGCGGTCTGGCTTGTGACCAGCCTGGAGAGCGAGCAGGCCGCCCAGGCGACGACCGTCGGGCTCGGCTATATCCCGGCGATCGCCTTCGGTGACGCGGTGCTGGCGCAGGGGCTGGAAATCGTGCCGGAACCGCTGACCTACCTCACCTATGCCTTCGTCCATTCCGGCTTCTGGCATCTGGCGTCCAACATGATTTTTCTCTGGGTCTTTGGCGACAATGTCGAGGACGCGATGGGACACTTGCGCTTCCTGATTTTCTACGTCGTCTGTGCAGCCGCCGGCGCGCTCTGCCACGGTCTGCTGGCCATGGCCTCGCAGGCACCGCTGGTTGGAGCCTCGGGGGCGATCTCCGGCGTCGTCGCCGCCTATGTCATGCTGCATCCGCGCGTCAAGGTCTGGGTGCTGGTATTCTTCCGTTTGCCCCTGCCCTTGCCTGCCTTCATCCCGCTGCTTTTGTGGATCGGCCAGCAGTTCTTCATGCTGGCGATCGCACCGGATGGCGATGTTTCCTGGGGCGCCCATGTCGGCGGCATCCTTGCCGGGGCTCTTCTGATCCTGGTGTTGCGCCGACCCGGTGTACCGCTGTTCGACCGGGAGATCGTTACGCCCCGCGCCGTGAGAAGCGATCCTGGCGCCGGCCCTGCCATCGCCGCCGGCACGGATGGGCGCACAGCGCAGCGCCTTCCCTGGGGCCGACGCTGACAACAATATTGACGTGAACGTAAACGTTCATATATTGCCCGGCGAATCGTCTACCGGCGGCATAGAAGCGTTGTATTTGGAGGAAAAGCGCGTATCGATGTCGCCATTCGACAATCGGAGCGGCGCGCGAGCGGGCATTTTCGTTGAAGCCAGTTTCCCGTGAAGGAAGGACCCCCCATGAAGATTCTCGTGCCCGTCAAACGGGTCGTCGACTACAACGTCAAGATCCGGGTGAAGCCGGACGGCACGGGTGTCGAGCTTGCCAATGTGAAGATGTCGATGAACCCGTTCGACGAAATCTCGGTGGAAGAGGCGCTGCGGCTGAAGGAAGCCGGCAGGTGCGAGGAAG